>JBEANU010000365.1:0-7381 GCA_041165265.1 Bacteroidota bacterium
GATAAAAATCGATTTTACCCAAATGTGGTATTAATAACCATTTGGCGGTAAGCAATAGCAATAAACTTACGGATAATGAACTAAACAATGTGGCCACAAATACACTACCTACCACATGATATACGTGGCCTGTTTTTCCGCCTTTATTATAAATCATTCTACTCATTGCCCGTGGCATTTCAAACATTGCCACAATCAACATTAATGCACTTAGCGAATTGGTATAAGATAAAATTCCGTAATCAGTTTTTGTAAGAAATGAGGAGAAAAGTGGAAATAAAAAAATGCTTGAAGCTCGTTGTAATATTGAACTTATTGAATACAAAAAACTATTTGTACCTAATTTTTTTAATGAACTAGCACTCATGTATCAACTTTAAAACAATTTATAAAAAATGATAATGTGCAAATGTAGTTTAATATTTGGGTTCATTTTTATAATCAATGAAAGTTTAAAAATAAAACTACTTACGTATTAGTATCTGTAGCAAAGAAGTATATTTTTGTACAAATCAAATCTATCAATTTTGAAAAGCAATATCAATATATATTATTCATTAGATGCTTTAGAAAAATACTTATTGCAAAATAAATTTTCAAAAGTATTTATTCTTACTGATACAAATACCCGAAAGCATTGCTATCCTTTACTTTCAACAATATTAAGCAAGCCAATTTTAATAACAATTAAAGCTGGTGAAGAAAGTAAAAATATGCAATCAGCTGAAAAAATTTGGGAAGTACTTAATCAAAACCATGCTGATAAAAATTCGTTATTGATAAATTTAGGTGGCGGAATGATTACAGATTTAGGTGGATTTGCTGCCTCAATTTATAAACGTGGAATTAGTTTTATTCATTTGCCAACTACCGTAATGAGCATGTGTGATGCTGCTATAGGCGGTAAAACGGCAATTAATTTTGATTCCATAAAAAATAATATTGGAACTATTAATTTGCCTAAAGCCACGTTTGTTCATTTTGATTTTTTGAAAACTTTACCTAACCGTGAACTTAAAAATGGTTTAGCTGAAATAATAAAACATTGCATTTTGCAACAAAAAATAAAATGGTTAATTACTATTTTAGATGAAAAAGAATTAAGTGATATGGATTGGAAAACTTTGATTTTGCAATCGATAAAATATAAATCGAAAATTGTGAGTGAAGATTTGAATGAAGTAGGTAACCGAAAATTATTAAACTTTGGTCATACGATTGGGCATGCAATTGAAAGTTATTTTCAATCACAAAAAACAAAAAAATTATTACACGGCGAAGCCATTGCAGTAGGCATGTGGATTGAAATTATCATTTCAAACTTATGCTTGCAATATTCAGCCATTAAAGCCAATGAATTATTTGATATTATTGAATTTTATTTTGGGTATAAAAAATTGGATGCGAAAACAAAAAACGCTTTAATTCCGTTATTGCAGCATGATAAAAAAAATAAATTTGATTTAATAAATTTTACTCTTTTACAAAAAGACGGTACACCCAAATACGATTGTTTAATATCATCATCCGTAATTATACATGCCATCAATTTTTATTAATCACCCCACTAAAATTGTGAAAGGAACTGTAAAAGTTCCGAGCAGTAAAAGTATTAGTAATAGGGCGCTGATACTGCAACATTTATTTGGCAATGAGCATGTTACAATTTCAAACCTATCCGAAGCAAAAGATACACAACTATTAATTGCTTGCCTTGATCAATTAGTTTTTCATCGCAAATCAGTATCCAATAAATATAAATTTGCGTTTGTAATTGATGCCTGGAATGCAGGAACAGCTTTTAGGTTTTTAACTGCATTACTATCAATTACCCCAGGTAAATGGCTACTTACAGGCGATGAAAGGATGCATCAACGCCCTATAAAACCATTGGTTGATGCACTTCAAAAACTAGGTGCCGAAATTAGTTATATTGAAAAAGTTGGGTACCCTCCTTTGCAAATTATTGGTAGTGAATTAATAGGCGGAAGTGTAAAAATGGAAACGCAACAAAGCAGCCAATTTGTAAATGCATTATTATTGATTGCACCTACTTTTCAAAAAGGATTAAGCATTGAGTTAGAGGCTAACCCTGTATCTGAAAGTTATATTGAAAATACGATAGAGGTATTAAAATTATTTGGAATAACATGTTACAAACAAAATAACTTTATTGAAGTACAACCCAGCAAATCGGTAAGAAATCATTTTGAAATTGAACCAGATTGGAGCAGCATTGCCTTTATTATTGAAATAGCTTCAATAGCTGATGAAGCAGATATTATTATTGAAAATGTTTCAAAAAAAAGTATTCAAGGCGATTTTATAATTGTTGAATTAGCAAAAAATTATGGTGTTGAATGTGTATTTGAAAACAATAATTTACGAATACTAAAAGCAAAAAATTTAACCCCATTAAAACCACAAATTTTTGAATTTGATTTTAAATCAACCCCCGATTTAACTCAACCTATTGTAGCCATGAGTGTGGCAGCAGGCGTTGATTGCGTATTCAAAGGCATTAATCATTTAGCATTAAAAGAAACAGATAGAATTAAAGCGCTGGAAAATGAATTGCATAAAATAAATGTACAATTTATTCGTAAAAATGATTTTCATGTACTCAATAATTCAAAAGAAATTGAACCTAATTCATCATTAACATTTAACACTTATAATGATCACAGAATGGCCATGTGCCTAGCCCCACTTTGCTTAAAATATGGTCAGTTGGAAATTAAAGACCCTACCGTTGTTGAAAAATCATTCCCAGATTTTTGGAATCAACTAAAAAAAATTGGCTTTGAAATTCAGCTTAAAAAACAATAATTAACAAATGCAAAATCAAGTAATTTCTGAAAATATTAATGTTGAATTATTAGCCAATCAAGTAGTTGAAGGATTTATAATTGGCTTACACAAAAGTCCGTTTCATGGCTTTAGTGTTGAGTTTGCTGAACATAGATTATATAATACTGGTGAGCCAATAAAAAATATTGATTGGAAAGTATTTGGCAGAACTGATAAATTATTTTCAAAAAAATTTGAAGAAGAAACCAATCTTAGATGTCATTTAGTAATTGATACTAGTAGCAGCATGTACTTTCCTCAAGAAAATGGCAAACAATCAAAAAAATCGAAAATTAATTTTGCAATTATTGCCGCTGCTTGTTTTAAACAATTGATGAAAAAACAACGAGACGCCGTAGGTTTAAGTTTATTTAATAGTGATATTACATTTCATGCCGATGCCAAAAGTAGTAGCATTCAGCACCAAATAATTAATGCTGAATTACAAAAAATAATGGATTCGCCGATTCAAAATAAAACATCAAACACCGCAAAAGCACTGCATTTAATTGCCGAAAGTATTCACAAACGAAGTATGGTAATTATATTAAGTGATATGATGGATAATACTAGTAGCCAAGGCTTAGAGGATACATTTGCAGCTTTACAACACCTTAGATACAATAAACACGAAGTAATTGTATTTGATATTGCTGATAAAAAACAAGAACTTGATTTTGAATTTGAAAACAGACCTTATGAATTTGAAGATTTAGAAACAGGTGAAAAAATAAAACTTCAAGCCGAGCAAATTAAAGAGCATTATATTACTGAAATTAAAAAAAGTAAAGCTGCCATTAAACTAAAATGTGCCCAGTTTAAAATTGATTTAATTGAAGCTAATGTTGAAGAAGGGGTTCAAAAAATATTAATGCCTTATTTACTTAAACGACAAAAATTAAATTAATACAAAACGCTAAAAGCTAATAGCAACAAGGCTTCTATACCAATTATTACATCTAATAAAAGCTCCACTCCTTTATTTTTTTTGAAATGTATTAATAAAACAGAAAGCATAATTAATGCGAATGACACCGCACTACTAAGTGCAAAACCAGTGGAAATTTCTGTTTGTTTGCTTGCTACAAATGCAATTATTAATTGTAAGGAAGCAATAACTACAATACTTAATTTGCTTACCCACAAACCATATGCTATTGGAAATGTTTTAACCCCGTTCATTTTATCTTTGGGTATATGCAATAAATCATTTGCAATTGATAAGGCTGAAATTTCTAAAAATTTAATCACAAATATTGCCCACGTAACATTTAATGAATTTACTCCATTGGTATCACTTAAGTTAGTTAATAATACAATGATACATGCCCAACAGAAGCCAATTATAAACGGTTTTAAAAATGGAAAAAACCTGAATCCTAATTTTATTTTTAATGGTAATTGATAAAAAAAAGTAAGCGCACCTACCGATAAAAGTGCTACTTGAAAATAAAAATCAAAATAAAATGATACTAAAAAAATTACTATTAACGGCACTTGCCAAGTAAGTTTGTTGCGAATACGTAAATAGTTATATGCCGCAACAGTGGTTAAAAACTGAATACTACACAATAACATTAGTAGTTGATAATTGATAAAACTATTTAACAAAACACAATAACTTAATCCTGAAATAGCTGCAGCTAATCCAAGATGTATATTATATTTGGCGATGTAACGTAACATATAAAATGATAGTTTTTCCGAACGCTAAAATAAACTTTGGTTTGAATATTATTAGCAAACGTGCTGATGGTTTTCATAATATTGAATCATTATTTGTACCTATCAAAATAAATGATGGGCTTGAATTTATTCCTACAAAAACAAAAACAGCATTTACTTCATCGGGCTTACCAATACCCGGCAATCACTCTGATAACTTAGTATTAAAAGCTTTTGAGCTTTTACAATCACCCTACAATTTACCCAATTTAAATATACACTTACACAAATTAATACCTATGGGTGCTGGTTTGGGAGGAGGCTCAGCAGATGCCGCATTTTTTATAACAGCAATAAATAATTATTTCAATTTAAATATTACCAATTTTGAAATGGAATTATTGGCTGCAAAAATTGGAAGTGATTGTGCATTTTTTATTCAGAACAAAGCAGCTATAGCGGTTGGCAGAGGTGAAATTTTACAACCTTTTTCAATTGATTTATCAAAATATAAAATTTGCATTGTCCATCCGGGCATTCATGTAAATACAGCTTGGGCTTATAGTGCAATTACACCCAATTCACCTAACATCCCACTTCATGAAATGGTACAATCGCCCATTGAAAATTGGAAAAATAATTTAATAAATGATTTTGAAAAACCTGTTTTTTCAGCTCATCCAATTATCAAAAATATTAAAGATTATTTTTATGAAAATGGTGCCATTTATTCCAGCATGAGCGGCAGTGGTTCAGCAGTATATGGCATTTTTAATGATGAAATACCAAACTTAACTTTTAATAAAAATTATTCCGTATTTAGTAGTACTTTTTAAAAATAACTCATTCATGCAACTTACGTTTATCAATACCAGCATCTTAGTAATTAGTAGTTTTATTGTTTTCAATTCATGCAATAATAAAACTACTGATACCTCAAAAAAATTATTAAGTGCTTCAGAATTAGTGCATAATCCAATTGAGGCAGATGGTTCACTATCAAGCGATACAAGCCTTCTACCTAAAATCCATTTTTATGAAACCGAATTTGATTTTGGTGATAAAATAATGGAAGGCGAAGTGGTACAACATATATTTAAATTTAAAAATACGGGCAAATCACCGCTTATCATTCGTACCACCCAAACTTCATGTGGTTGCACAGCATCTGAGTTTAGCAAAGAACCTGTAGCGCCAAATGCCGAAGGAACTATCAAAGTAATTTTTAACAGTACTGGCAAAGCTGGTGATTTTCAAAAAACTATAAATGTGATTGCTAATACTATTCCGAATGAATCTAAATTATTAATAATTGGAGATGTGATTCCATTAAAAGAAAATTAAAATTGTTTTTTGCTGAACTATATATTGCTGAATCAAACCTAAAAGGTAAAGGCGTTTTTACACATCAATTTATTGAAGAAGGTAAAACCATTGAAGTGGCGCCCATGTTAATTTTGCCCCCTTCAGATAATGAAATGTTAGATAAATCATATTTATATAATTACTATTTTTTATGGGGCGATGATTTATTGCAACGTGCCATAGCATTAGGTTACGGCAGTATTTACAATCATAGTTACACACCAAATATGGCTTATAAAATGGACTTTAAAGCTGAAACCATAACATTTGTAGCATGGCGAAATATTAACCCCAACGAAGAGTTATTCATTAATTATAATGGTGATGAAGATGCTACAGATAATGTTTGGTTTGATGTGAAATAAATTTATTGGTAGAAAATGGAATACCAAGAAAAAGCTACTTGAAAAAAACAAGTAGCTTTTTAAATTTTAGAAAATTTTAATTCACCATCAACTTTGCCACGATAAGCTGTTGATTTACTTTTTAATTCTATCCAATACATACCTTTAGGCATCAATGATGCATCGATTGTAAATGTGTTTGATTCAATATTTAAAATTGATTTTACTGATTGACCTTGCAAATTATAAACTGTACAATTGTAAATTTCTTTTGCATCATTACTAAACTTAATAGTTGTATTACTTTCAAACGGATTTGGATAAATTAAAATAGTTTTGTTTGCCTTACTACCACGGGCTGAAATGGCTTCTTTAATTTGATGCAATTGAGCTTTACGTGCTAGCTGATTAGTAGGATTATACATTGAGCCGCAAGGGTCAAGCGAATATAATTGTGTGGCTAATTTATCTGCTAATTCTTGTGTGATTTCAAAACGTGCATCAGGTGTAGTAGTTGGGTCAGCTACTGATAAATAAGCTGATAATAAATAGGTGGCTTCATCCACATTATCTTCTAACATTTTACGATAAGCAGTTGCAAATACTTTACCTGCTGGTTCTTCACTGTTTAATGCCGCATCTATTAATTCCTGTGGTATTTCAACTATGGTATTACTTAATCTGCCTGATGTATTATAAGGATTATATACATCAATATCATTTGGTCCAATACTGGTAAATGTGCAGCCAATTGGCAGGGTGCTTAAAAAATTATTATCGCTTAAAAATGTTGCCGGTGTCATACTTGCTACTGGCAAACAATTTACGCCACCGCTTGGTGATGGCTGAAAACATACACTACATAATGCTCTGTAATTTGACGGACTGCCCCAGTAATTACTTTTTAATGTTGTTGAACCAATTATTGAATGATATTGATTAGCAAAATTGTAAGTATAATTTAAATTAATTGCAATACTTGTATTTGATAAACCCAAAGCATTACCATCAAATCTATTAGGTTTTATTGTATTTGTAAAATTAGCAATGGCATGCTCTTCAGCATCGGCATATAAAAAACAATCTGATGCATTAACACCGTATCCAGCATTATTAATCAGCCATGCACAGCCCCAATCGCCTATGGTTAATGATGA
>JBEANU010000366.1:0-2786 GCA_041165265.1 Bacteroidota bacterium
AAAAATAATAGAACCTTAAAACAGGTCGCCACTATGTGGCTTAATAAATTTACCTCAATAAATTACTATTAACATGTTGCTCCGATGGAGCAATTGCAGCAGTATGCTTTTTATAACTCCATCGGAGTTTACTGTTAATAGCAAAAAAGTGGAAGTGATTCTAAACTCCATCGGAGTGACCTTTGTATTTCATTTTGAAAAAATAAAAAAGGAAATGAGCGAATTGCAAAACTTAAAATGTTTGTTCTTCACAAGTGATTGATGAAGTGTAGTAAAATGTATTATCACATTACTTCAACAATAAAGCAATTTCGCTTTACTGCTTTTTAAATTTTATTTGATAATGCTTATTATCCATATCAATACTAATCCACCAATCATTTTTAAATAGTTTTTCAATATAAAAAAATTTGTAATCTGGTTGTGTATTAGTATTTCTTGTTGATACTGGGTGAATAAAAAAGTCTGACCACATAAAATATTTATAATCTGCTGAAAAATAACCAGGATAAGTCCATATGTCTATACATCCTGTCCATTTTGAAACATGATAATTTTTGTCATAAACAGAGTTAAAAGTACAATCAGCGTAATTTGTTCTTTTAAATAAATCAGATAATGAATCTGCGCCATCTACATTAAAAGCAACTATTTTCCAGTTACCTAATAGTCTTTTTCCAGGATTCCTAAAGCTATAATAATTATCATCTTGATACCGATGGCGACAAGCCAAAACAGCCACCATAATTAATAGTATAAAGATTGGTAAGTATTTTTTCATCTTTAATTTATCAAATACTATCCAATGTATCCTTAATCAACTTATCCATCATTGTAGGATAGTTGCTGCTGAATTGTTTGGTAATTCTGTTTGCCACAATTAAACTAAGCGACATACAATTATGCCCCAATAAATTACCCAAAAAATAAATGCCTGATGTTTCCATTTCGAAATTAGTGATAGATGGAATTTTGGATGTTTTGAAATTTGGTAAATCATCTACCCATGTTGGGAATTTTAAATTGTATCTTAATTTTCGGCCTTGTGGCGCATAAAATCCGCTACAAGTAACAGTTGTACCACCCACCGCAAATTTTGAAAACTTCTTGTATAAATCATCCGAACCTTGGGCTACATAATTTTGCAAACCAAATTCTTTTTCAAATCGCTTTTGATTCTTTTTTTCAATAGCTGAATATTTATGTTTGTAAAAATGAGCCATCGAATCTAAGCCAATAGCAGCTTGTGAAGCCACCACTGAGTCAACACCCAATTCCTTTTTCAATCCGCCGCTTGTGCCCACTCTTACAATATTTAATGAAGTTAATTTCTTTTTAATTGTTCTTGTATTTAAATCAATATTTGCCAACGCATCTAATTCATTCAACACAATATCAATATTGTCAGTACCAATGCCTGTTGAAATTACTGTAATTCGCTTCTTACCAATCGTTCCCGTATGGGTTATAAATTCACGGTTTGCACGTTTTACTTCTATTTTATCAAAATATTTACTTACCGATTTCACTCGGTCGGGGTCGCCAACTGTTATAATATTTTGAGCAATATCTTCGGGCTGAAGATGCAAATGATAAATACTGTTATCTTTATTTAAAATCAGTTCGCTGGCAGGAAAAATTTGAGTCATACGTTGTACATTTGTGGCGTAAAAGTATAAAATCAATTTTATTATGAAACTCAATATTAAAAGAATCCTAGTTCCAACCGATTTTTCTGAAATTTCATTTGGCGCATTAGAATATGCGGCTTATTTAGCAAAAAAATTTAATTCAAAAATCACCTTATTGCATGTGTATGAAATGTTTGACCAAATTGGTAACAAACAGCAAATCATGAGCTATCGTGAATTGTTAGAAAAGGGAATTAGTGATAAAATGAAAGAGCTTTCATCTGAAAATAAAAGTTTATGGGGCGTAAAAATTGAAACGAAAATTGTAGAAGGAAAAACCTATAAATTAATTGAAAAAGTAGCTCAAGAAGTTGGTGCTGATTTAGTGGTAATGGGAACTCACGGTTCGGCAAGTTTGAAAAACGTTGAAAAATTTGTGTTAGGTAGCAATGCTTATCGTACTGTTCACGAAAGCACTGTGCCTGTTTTAACTATTCGTAAAGGAATGAAAACACCTGATTGCAAAAATATTTTGTTGCCATTAGATGTATCAAAACATACTAGCGAAAAAGTGGATTATGCTGTTGAATTAGCTAAAACATTAGGTGCAAAAATTCACTTATTAGCAGTAACAGAAATGATTGATGAATTTGTTGCTGACATTAGTAAGTTGAATGAATTATTAAAAGAAACAGAATTACGATTGCAAAAGGAAGGAATTCCTTACACTAATAAAATGTTCCGTAATAGTACGTTATCAAAAACAGTATTTAGCCATGCTAAAAAAATGAATTGTGATTTGATAATGATTATGAGCCGTAATGATAGTGTGTTTGGAGAATTTTTAGTGCCTGCTGCTGATAGAGTAGTAATTGGAGAAAGTGAGATTCCAGTATTAAGTCTTCGTCCGCTTAAATAAGATATGATAAGATAATTTACAGCCACAAAAGCAATTTTAATAATAGTTTTTGTGGCTTTTTTATTTTCTACTCTTTTACAAATTTTCCATTCATAATATTTCTTTTTGAATCAGTTGCTTTTATAAAATAAATGCCGCTTGGTAATTCATCAATTTGGATATTGGTTATTGATGATTGGATATTGGATATTGTTTTTAGTGTTCTTCCCAAAACATCCGTTACCTCAATTGTATTT
>JBEANU010000367.1:0-3530 GCA_041165265.1 Bacteroidota bacterium
TAAGATTCAAACTGAATTTGTAAATCTGAAAACGAAGTCATTAATTTTTATTTTGATTGATAAACGCTCCAAGCCAATGTAAGCCAACCTGCAATGAAACATAAGCCACCAATAGGAGTAATAGCGCCTAACTTGGTAATTTGTGTAAAAGTCATGAGATATAAAGAGCCGCTAAAGAAAAAGATTCCTGCTAAAAAAAGATAAACAGGTAAATTAAAATTTGTGTTGCTAAATTGATTCATCAAAATGCCAATAGTAAGAATGGCAAATGTATGATAGAACTGATATTTAACGCCCTTTTCAAATATTTCGAGATAATAAGCATCTACCATTTTTTTTAAACCATGCGCTGCAAATGCGCCTAATACAACTGATAAAGCGCCTAAAATACAGGCAATTAGTAGAATTTGTTTTTGTGTCATTTCTTTAATTTTAATTCATTTCTTACTTCCACCATTCGTAAAGCTGCTTCGGCACATTCTTTACCTTTATTTCCATATTTTCCGTTAGCTCTGTCCAACGCTTGTTTTTGAGAATTAACAGTAAGCACTCCCAAAATAATTGGAATATTTTGCTGAATATTTAAGGTCATCAATGCATCCGTAACGGAATGCGCCAAAACAACATCGTGCATAGTTTCGCCTTTTACAATTGTGCCAAAACAAATAACCGCATCAAACTTTGAAGCTATCATTTGCTTAGCTGCATAAGGTATTTCAAAACTACCAGGCACTTTAACAATAGTACAATTTTTAACTTTATAATCAGCTAATGTTTGTTTAGCATTTTGAAGCATTAGTTCATTTACTTCCGCATTCCATTCAGCGCAAACAATTCCAATTTTCACTTTAGAATAATTGCCTTTTAATGCTGAAAACTTTTGTGTGTTATGATTCGCCATTATTTAATTTACTTCTTTATTAAAACACTATTTTGATATAAAACATCAGGACAAAAATCTAAAGCTCCCATTTTTTGAATACCATTATAATCAAAATATAGCAATTGATTTTCCCAACTTAATGTTTTGGCAACTTCATCCACTTTTACAGTATTAAATACATTTGCTGACAAAATTTTATCTAACATTTTTGTGTGCAATTTCTCTTTTAAATTATAAAAATCAATACTTCGAGTTTCACCATTTGTCCATTCACAAACAATTTCAAAAGATAAAATAGCAATTATTTTTTTGATTCTTGGTTGCATTCGTTTTCATAATAATAAGCTAAAGGTCTTGATATTGTTCGACCCCGTTGGGGTCATATATTTATAGGTGGAATATTTTACTATAAACATACAACTCCGAAGGAGTTGAATACATTTTTTTAAAATTTACTTAATTTTTTCATTTACAATTTTCCAAATTTCGTTTTCCATCAAGTCAGCTGCAGCATTCATTTCTTCTGCTTTTGCTAATAATGGTTTTACTTCTTCATGTTCTTTTAAATCGCCAGCATTTATTTTCACATTTAAGTAAGCTCCTTTCACCGCAGCTCTGGCGCATAAAGCACCAACACCTGCATCACTAACGCTGTTCGGATTGCCGATTTCAGCCATTGCTTTAATTATTCCGAATGATTCAAATGAAACTTCCATGGTTCGGAATGGAATTTTGATAGCATTAATGGTAGCCGCATCAATAGCCGCTTTACGAGCTGCTTTTTCTGCATCGTTAGCTTTTGGCAAACCAAAGGCAGCCATAATTTGATTGAATGCTTCCGTATCTTCATCTACCAACTTCAACAATTCATCTTTCATCTGTTGGCCTTTATCAGCATAATCGCTAAACTCTTTCCATCGTGCATCCCAACCTTTTTTATGCGATGAAAGATTAGCTACCATAGTTGCTAATGCTGCACCCATTGCACCGCAATAAGCTGCAATAGAGCCACCACCAGGCGCAGGCGATTCGCTGGCTGTTTCATCAGCAAATGCTACCAAATTCATATTCACCAATTTCTTTTTGGTGTTATCATTCATCACATATTCAATAATTTTTTTCTCAGGATGAAATGGCGTTAATTCATCTAATCCTAAACTTTTTACAGCAATTTTAATCAATTCACTTTCGCTAACACCCGTACTTCTTTGTTGTTTTTCCAAGAAACATTTCCCTGCATCAAGCATAGCTTTTAATGGAACTAAACCCACCAACTCACTACCTGTAACTCTCATTCCACGGGCAGTTGCACGTTCACAACATACATCAAATGCTTTATGCATAGATGTAATATTGATATTGGTAAGGTTGATAGAAATTTGAGCAATACCATATTCTTCTATAAACCAACCAATTGCTTTTACTGATTTTAACAAACCTGGTTCCCAAACATCTTTCATCACTTTTCCATTCGCATCGGTTTTCTGACGACCTTTTTCACGAATGTCAAATGCCACAGAATTTGCTCTACGAGTTGATGTTGTATTTAAGTTTACATTATAGGCAACTAAAAAATCACGAGCACCAATTACAGTAGCGCCGCTGCGTTCATTAAAAATTGCTTCGCCAAAATCTGGTTTCCATTCTGGTAATTTAATTTTAGCTGCAAAGCCTTCGTATTCACCGCTTCTAATATCTGCTAAATTTTTACGAGCTGGGTTCGATTGAGCATATTCGTATAAATATGTTGGAATAGTCAATTCATCTGCAACACGTTTTGCTAAGCGTTTAGCAAACTCAACCGTTTCTTCCATCGTGATATTTGAAATTGGAATTAACGGGCAAACATCAGTAGCACCCATACGTGGATGTTCGCCTTTATGCGTACGCATATCAATTAACTCACCTGCTTTTTTAATGGCTTGAAATGCTGCTTCAACTACAGCATAAGGATTTCCTACAAAAGTTACAACAGTTCTGTTAGTAGCTTTGCCTGGGTCAACATCTAATAATTGAACACCTTCAATATTTTCAATTTCGTTGGTGATTTGTTTTATCAAATCCATGTTTACGCCTTCGCTAAAGTTAGGCACACATTCAATAATTGCGTTTTTGAAATCTTTCATTTTAAATATAAAAAAATTGAAGTGTAAAAGTAGAAATAAAAGTGTGAGGTAGAAACTGAAATTCTATTTAATTAATTCCCAATTCGCTTCATGAAAGCTAAATTGTGGGTTTGCATATTTTCATCTTTTGAAATAATTCCATCAGCAGTTAATTTATCAACCCTAACAAAACCACTACAATGAATTATTTCATTATTATTTAAACAAATGCCTACATGTGTAATTTTATTATTGTCATTTTTAAAAAAAGCAATATCTGCATTTCTTTGATTTCCAAATTCAACCAATTGCCCCAACTCAGCTTGTTGATAAGCATCACGTGGCAGTTCAAAATTATTTACTTTAAAAATTGTTTGAGTAAATCCTGAACAATCAATTCCTAAAATGGATTTACCGCCCCACAAATAAGGTGTATTTAAATATTGAAATGCATGATGTATAATTTCTTCAGGATGAATAAATTCATTCTTTTTTTTTAAAACCGATTTGCCTGCGAAATCAAAATATTTATTTACTAATTT
>JBEANU010000368.1:0-15658 GCA_041165265.1 Bacteroidota bacterium
AATCAAATAAATATTCGTTTTGGTAATCAATGTTGAATTTTTGTAACAATGAAATATATTCATCTTTAAATGAAAATTTTTCATGATGTTCTTCCTGATTATCAATATATTTTACAACCGCATCAATTTGTGAATGAGAATAAGTGAAAGCTCCAAAGCCCTCTTGCCAATTAAATTTCCCCATCATCCAATTTTTTTCATTTATGAATTTTGATGAAGATGCTTTTATATCTCTTACTAAATCAGAAAGTAATAAATTTGGTTTTGAACTCAAAAATATATGTGTGTGGTCAGGCATACAATTAATAGCATACAACTTTGCATTTCTGTTTTGAATAACTCCTGTAATAAATTTTTGCAGTTCTTCTTTATGCTTTTTAGAAATCAAACTTTCCCTACCTTTTACGGTAAAAACAATTTGAAAATATAATTGTGAATATGTGTTTGCCATTTCGAGTTATTTAGGTCGCTCCTACGGAGCTCTTTGTTTATCGCTTACTTTCATCTATGAACAGAATGCTCCTACGGAGCAACTATTTCATCAATTTAATTACGCAACGTAATAATCATTTCGCAAAAATGATTCAAATTTTTTGCATTTGTTAAAGCCCTATCAGGCGCACTGTTCATAGAAATCAATAATCAAACACCACATTTAGCTCCGTAGGAGCATTTCTCTAAATCATGTTGCTCCTACGGAGCTTTAATAATTTTCTACGTGTATGCATCTATGAACAGTATGCTCCTACGGAGCAATTTGTCCTTAAATTTAATTATGCAACGTAATAATCATTTCGCAAAATGATTCAAATTTTTTGCATTTGTTAAAGCCCTATCAGGGCTTACTGTTCATAGAAACCAATAATCAAATATTACATTTAGCTCCGTAGGAGCATTTCACTAAATCATGTTGCTCCTACGGAGCTTTAATAATTTTCTACTTGTATTCATCTATGAACAGAATGCTCCTACGGAGCAACTATTTCATCAATTTAATTACGCAACGTAATAATCATTTCGCAAAAATGATTCAATTTTTTTACATTTATTAAAGCCCTGTAAGGGCTTACTGTTCATAGAAAATTAATTTAATGATATAACATAGCTCCGTAGGAGCGACCTGTAATCCATTCTTACATTAGTTAGCCCCTACGGAGCTTTAATAATTTTCTACTTGTATGAATCTATGAACAGAATGCTCCTACGGAGCAATTTGTCCTTAAATTTAATTATGCAACGTAATAATCATTTCGCAAAAATGATTCAAATTTTTTGCATTTGTTAAAGCCCTGTAAGGGCCTACTGTTCATAGAAACCAATAATCAAATATTACATTTAGCTCCATAGGAGCGACCTATTTCATTTCGGTTATAAATCATTCTTCTTTCTTGTTCTACTCATAAACGAATACATTGCCGGAATCACAAATAAGGTTAATAATAACGAAAACAATAATCCACCAATAATAACAATTCCCAACGGAATGCGGCTTTGTGCGCCACTTCCTAAGGCAAATGCAATTGGCACTGCACCTAATGCTGTAGCTAATGTGGTCATTAAAATTGGACGTAATCGCAAAGCGGCTGCATCAATAACAGCATCTATTTTTGATTCACCAATTTCTCTTTTTTGATTAGCAAATTCAACAATTAAAATTCCGTTTTTGGTTACTAATCCTATCAACATAATGATTCCTATTTGCGAAAAAATATTTAATGTTTGATTGAACATCCAAAGGCTTAACAACGCACCAGCAAAGGCTAATGGAACGGTAATCATAATTATTAAAGGGTCAATAAAACTTCCGAACTGAGCAGCTAAAACTAAAAAAATTAATAGCAATGCTACTATCAATGCAAAGCTTGTATTCGATGAACTTTCAGCAAAATCTCTTGATGCTCCGTTTAATGAAGTATTGAAAGATGCATCTAAATTTAATTTAGCAATGCGTTGCATTTCCGCAATGCCATCACCAATTGTTTTTCCGGGTGCTAAAGCTGCTGAAACTGTTGCTGATTTATAACGATTGAAATGATACAACTGCGGCGGACTGCTTTGTTCTTGCATTTGCACCAAATTATCTAACTGTATTAATTTTCCATTTTTACTTCGAACAAAATAATTCCCTAACTCAACGGGTTTATCTCTGCTATCTCTATCCACTTGTGCAATCACTTGATATTGCTTTCCGTTCCGAATAAAATAACCAATCCTTCCGGCACTTAGCGCCAATTGTAATGTTCTTGAAATATCTTTCACTGAAACACCTAACTCAGCAGCTTTCAACCTATCAATTGAAATTTGCAATTCAGGTTTATTAAATTTTAAATTTGCATCAACTCCCAAAAAAACTTTGCTTTTATTTGCCTCTTCTAAAAATTTGGGCAATGCAGATTTTATTTTTTCAAAATCAATGTTTTGTATTACAAACTGCACTGGCAAAGATGTTCGGGCTGCAACGCCTACAGAAATAGTTTGCTCTTGAATAGCAAAAATTCTTCCTTCATTAAACTTTGGTAAATTTTTATTTACCATTGAAACAATTTCTTGTTGAGTTCTATTTCGTTTATCAGGGTCAACCAACATTACCCTTGCCATACCTGTATTTACCGCTCCACTTCCCACAAACCCAGGTGCAACAATAGTTGTAGCCACATTTTTTTCAGGTATTGAATCCACTACAAAATTTCCAATCTTATCCATGTAGTTGCTCATGTAATCAAATGAAGTTCCTTCAGGTGCTAGCACACTCAATCTAAACAAACTTCTATCTTCCATAGGTGCTAATTCAGATTGAAGAATATTCATAAACAAAACAATCAACCCGATACACAAAATAACGATAGGAATGGCTGTCCATCGGCGTTTCATAAATCGTTGCAATAGGCTTCTGTAGCTGTTATCCATCCATTCAAAAAAAGGCTCAGTCTTATTATAAAACCAACCATGCGATGTGTTTTTAGTAGTCAATAAAATATTCAAAACTGGTGTAAGTGTGAGTGATACAAAAGCTGAAATCAAAACTGCACCTGCTACTACAATTCCGAATTCACGAAACAATCTGCCTACAAATCCTTGTAAAAAAATAATGGGTAAAAACACAATGGCCAAAGTGATGGAAGTAGTAATTACGGCAAAGAAAATTTCATTACTTCCCTCTTCAGCAGCTTTATATTTATCTAATCCTTTTTCTAATTTTTTGAAAATATTTTCAGTAACAACAATTCCATCATCAACCACCAAACCCGTTGCCAACACAATGGCTAATAAGGTTAAAATATTTATACTGAAGCCAAATAAATACATAATGAAGAAAGCACCAATTAATGAAACGGGAATATCAATTAACGGACGAATGGCAATCAACCAATTTCGGAAAAATAAAAATATAATAATGATAACTAAGAAAAACGCAATGGCTAAAGTTTCAACCACTTCTTCTAATGAACGTTTTACATATCGTGTGTTATCTAACGAAAGATTAAATTCAATATCATTAGGTTTTTCTTTTTGAAATTGCTCATAACGTTTGTAAAATTCTTTTGCAATATCTAAATAATTAGTTCCAGGTTGCGGAATGATGGAAAGTGCAATCATCGGCACACCTGATTCTTTTAAAATTGTTTGTTCATTTTCAGGTCCTAATACAGCACTACCAATATCTTTTAACTGAACAATTTTATTATCCGTTGATTTAATAATTAAATTATTGAAATCATCTTCGGTTGACAATCTGCCAAATGTTCTAACTGTTAATTCAGTATTGTTACCATACACTTTTCCTGCAGGTAATTCAATATTTTCATTGGCAAGTGCATTTTCAACATCTGTAAATGTGAGTTGATGTGCTGCTAATTTTGCTGGGTCAATCCACAATCGCATGGCATAGCGTTGCTGCCCCCAAATCTGCACATTGCTTACGCCGGGTATAGTTTGCAATCTATCCAACAAAGTATTTTCAGCATAATCATCTAACTCTAAAATATTTCGTGAATCACTTTTTATCGTCATTGAAATTATTGCATCACTATTTGCATCAGCTTTTGAAACTACTGGCGGTGCATCAATATCTTGAGGTAATGTTCGTGATGCTTGCGACACTTTATCCCGAACATCATTAGCCGCAGCTTCTAAATCATGCCCCACATTAAATTCCACCGTTATCACACTTGAACCTTGATTGCTGGCGGATGAAATAGTTCTGATTCCTTCAATACTATTAATAGCTCGTTCTAATGGTTCAGTAATTTGCGATTCAATTACATCGGCATTTGCCCCACGATAATTTGTCATTACAGCAATGGTAGGAGGATCAATGCCTGGGTATTCACGAACACCCAAAAAATATAATCCGATTAAACCAAACAACACTATCACAATGCTGAATACAATGGCTGCTACAGGATGCTTTAAACTAAATGATGAAAGTGACATTTTTATTGAAGAATGAAATATTGAATTATAGTCGAATTACTCTTCTTTCCTTACCCAATAATCATTTGGGTTTCGGGATGCATGAACTAAACTATGAACAAAAATAATTTGCTTAAGTTCATCTACTTCAAAATGAATCAGGAATGGAAATTTCTATGGGGCATAACAACGAATGTTATCATATCTGATTTTAAAAATTGAAGTGCCATTTTTGTTTATGTAAAATTATTTCTCTTAAAAATAAACACCATCAATTATCAAAGCCAAATTGCGAAGTGTATTGTCCTTTTTTAAGCGAATCTAAAGATTGATTTGCTAACATCACATCCTTTAAAACAGTTGTGTTTCGGCTGGCAAACAATCCCAATCCGCCACCAACAATGTTTGTAAAAATGGGTTGCGAATTACCAGATGTAAAGCCCGATTGTGCTTTTAGTACTTCTCTATAATCTTCAAAAACTTTATTGCCTGTGAAAGCAATAAAATCCATTCGCTTAAAATATCGTTTCACATTAGTTGGTTTATTTTGCAATTCATTACGCATATTTTGAAAAAAGCCAATACCGCTAAAATAAGGTTGGTCGCCAACGGGCTTAGTTTGCGAATATGCAATCCCCGATAATACGTTCCAATCAACAATTCGTTTTGTAGTATCAAGTCCGTTTATTGAAACCTCATCAATATAACATCTAATTACAATATCGCATGAAACGGCATTAGCATCAGGTGCCACTGAAAATGAAATTCGATTTGGATTGATTGTATTTTTTATATAATAATTAAATCCACTCACTTTATTTGAGTATTGAGGTGAGAACGAAGCTCTTCCTAAAACATTTGTAACAGCGGTAGCAATGGTACTTCCATCAGGTTTTGTAATTTCTAAATTATAATTGTATTGCTTATCTAATTTCTTTTTTAATCGATAAAAATAATTAGGTGATGATGCAAAAATGCCATCCTCTTTTTTCAATCCTATTGTATCACCTTTTACTAATTCGCATATAAAATTTTGAGACGGAACTTCAGCTCCTGCTGCATTGGTAGCATATAACCTTACTTTTAATTTTTGCAAATAATATACTGAATCTATTTCATTTTTGGCAACATCTAATGCACTACGAGTTTTATCTAAAAACGCTTTTTCAACTTTTATGTATTGTACATTACTATCAGCATCTAACAAACCATACACAACAGGTATTTCTTTCCAATCTGCAGCAATATCAAAATCATTACTGCAACTATTAAAAAACAAAACTGTTATAAAAATTCCTACTAAAAACAAAAACTGCTTTTTCATAAATTAAAATTGTAATGCTGTAAAGATGCGATTAATAAAATGTAGGTTGCAAGTAAACAAAAAAATATTTTTGTTGTTAGTGTATTGCTATCATTTAACAAAAATTAATTCCTAATTTTTTTAGGTTTTCAATTTACATTTGCTGTTCAATTTTTTTTAAAAATCAAATAAAAACAAAATAAACATGTCAGTATTAGTAGGCCGTAAAGCGCCATCCTTTAAAGCAAAAGCCGTAGTGAACGGTAGTGAAATTGTAGATGATTTTTCATTACAACAATATGTAGGCAACAAAAATGTTGTTTTCTTTTTTTATCCTAAAGATTTCACTTTTGTATGCCCCACTGAATTACATGCATTTCAAGAAAAATTAGCTGAATTTGAAAAACGAAATTGCGCTGTTGTAGCATGCAGTACTGATACTGAACAATCGCATTGGGGTTGGTTGCAAATGACCAAAGCACAAGGTGGAATTAAAGGTGTTACTTATCCTATTGTGGCTGATACCAACAAAACTATTTCATCTAATTATGATGTACTAGCTGGCGATTTTTTTGTAGATGATAACAATAATTTGGCAGCCAACGGTGAGTTAATTGCTTACAGAGGATTATTTTTGATTGATAAAGAAGGTACCGTTCAGCATCAATTAGTTAATAATTTACCGCTAGGTAGAAATGTAGATGATACTTTACGCATGTTAGATGCCTTAATTTTCTTTGAAGAAAATGGTGAAGTTTGCCCTGCCAACTGGGTTTCAGGAAAAGAGGGAATGAAAGATACACACGATGGCGTTGCTAATTATTTAGCCAAACATTAAACTAACCCATCCTTATAAAAAGCCCTTCATAAAATTTTATGAAGGGCTTTTTTTGTGATGAATTTAATGATAATAAATTTCACATGGTATCAGCAATTGCAGTTTCTTTTTTTATTTTTGTAGCAATAAAATAGTATTGTTTATGAAATATATTATCGCCATATTATCAGTAATTGTGCTTGTAAATTCAACTCAAGCCCAAACAAAAGAGCAACGTTGGGCACTTGGGTTGCACTTTGGCAAATCAGCTTATAATGGTGATTTAGGAAATAATTTTTTTAAATTTGGAAATAAATCACAAGAATATACTAAAGGAATTACATTAGCCACCTACATTTCAAAATCATTTGATGGCGTAGCACATGCAAATTATAGTGATTGGTCATTTATCAAAGATGCCACAAATAATTTTACAGGTTATTTTTACAGCTATGGTTTAAGGGCGCATTACAAATTTGCTAATGGTAAATTATTACAAGAAAATGCAATCATAAAACCCTATGTATTGGCTGGCATAGGCTATATGTTTGCTCACTCTGAGCACATTGATCATACATCAGCTTTCGGTTATGAATTGGGTTATGGAGCAAAATTCAAATTAATAAATCATCTACATATTCAACTACAATCAGTATTTGGCGTTAACAGAAATGATGAAATTGATCAACAATTTTCAAAGCGAAGTATCACTAATAATACACGTGGCGATTGGTATGCGTTACACACCATCGGTTTAGTATATAGTTTTAATATTCACCCTAAAAAAGATACTGATGGCGATGGAATTATTGATACCAAAGATAAATGCCCAGGTACGCCAATAGCTGTAAAGGTTAATGAAACAGGTTGCCCTAATGATGCAGATGGCGATTTAATTCCTGATTTTTTTGATAGATGCCCTACTATTGCTGGTACTGCTGAACTAAAAGGTTGCCCCGATACTGATGGCGATGGAATTGGAGATAATGCAGATAAATGCCCTACACAAAAAGGCACTGCTGATTTTAATGGCTGCCCTGATACAGATGCTGATGGAATTGCTGATAATTTAGATAAATGCCCTACCGTAAAAGGATTAATTGAGTTAAATGGTTGCCCACAACCCGATGCAGATAATGATGGAATATTAGATGAAAAAGATAAATGCCCTAAAGAAAAAGGCATAGCATCATTAAACGGTTGCCCCGATACTGATGGCGACGGAATTGCTGATAATGCTGATAAATGCCCTATTTTAAAAGGCGATATAACAAATAATGGTTGTCCAATTGTAAAAGTTGAAGATCAAAAAAGGTTGGATGTATTAATAAAAAATATCAATTTTCAAACAGGCAGCGATATACTCACTGTAACATCTTACCCATCATTAAACAAAGCAGTTGAAGTATTATTAACTGAACCTAATTATCAACTAGAAATTAACGGACATACTGATAATGTGGGCGATGCAAATAAAAATTTATTGTTAAGTGGCAAACGTGCTGATGCAGTAAAAAATTATTTAATCAGCAAAGGAATTGCCAGCAATCGCTTATCAGCAAAAGGTTACGGTGATGCCATGCCATTAGCACCCAACACATCAAATGCCAATAAAGCAAAAAACAGAAGGGTTGAATTAAAATTGAAATTTTAATTTTTGGGTTACAAAACATCATTTTATATCTACCAATTCTGGCTAAGTTGTTACCTATTTTTTTACCATAATGAGCATCATTTTTATTTATATACTACTTACCATTTTAGCGTCAGCTTTTTTTTCGGGCTATGAAATTGCATTTGTATCAGCCAATAAATTAAAGATTGAATTAAACAAAAAGCAAGGTAGCTTACGAGGCAGAATTTTAGCAAAATTTGTAAAACAACCTTCCCATTTTATAGGTACTATCATGGTAGCCAACAATATTTCAATGATATTTTATTCATTGTGTATGAGCTCTATTTTAGAACCCAACATTCGTGAAATTTTTCATTGGTCTGAGTCACAGCATCATTATATAGTATTGCTTACCAGCACTTTTATTTCAGCCATTATTATTTTAATATTTGGCGAATTTTTACCCAAAGCCTTATTCCGATTGAATCCTAACGGAGTACTTAATTTTTTTGCTATCCCTTTTTTAGTAATTTATTGGTTGCTATCACCTATTGCAATATTATTTGCAAGTATATCAAAATGGATTTTAAAATACATTTTTGGGATGAAGATGGAAGAAAAAAAACCTGTTTTTGAACGTGCCGATTTAGAACATTTTGTAAAACAAACGCAACCACAAGAAACACATCATGATGGCGAAGTGAATACTAATTTATTTGAAAATGCATTATATCTTACTCAAGTAAAAGTTCGTGAATGCATGGTGCCACGTAAAGAAATTGAATACGTGGATATTAATGATAGTATCATTGAGTTAAAACATAAATTGGTAAGTACCAAATTAAGCAGATTGATTGTAGTAAAAGAAGATACTGACAATGTATTAGGCTACGTTCATCATCAAGATTTATTAAAACGCCCCAATAGCATTAAATCAATCATTAAAAATATACCTGCAGTACCTGAAAGTATGCAAGCCGTTGATTTAATGAACTTACTGATGAAAGATAGAAAAAGTATTGCTTGGGTGGTAGATGAATTTGGCGGAACAGCTGGTATTGTTACATTAGAAGATGTATTAGAAGAAATATTTGGTGAAATAAAAGATGAGCATGATGCTATTGAAGAGTTGGTTGAAAAACAATTATCTGAAGAAGATTTTATTTTTAGTGGTAGAATTGAAATTGATTATATCAATGAAAAATATGGTTTAAATATACCACATGGTGAGTATGAAACCTTGGCTGGTTACATTGTTGCTCATCATGAAAATATACCTGAACAAGATGAAAAATTAAATATTGATAATTTTGAAATTGATATTTTAATGGTAAGCAACACTCGTATTGAAACCGTTAAAATAAAAGTATTGCCCACCTATTAATGAATATTTTACAATTAAGCTACCGATTACCCTACCCTCTTAAAGATGGAGGCGCAATAGGTATTTTTAATCTTACTAAAGCTTATTATCAATTAGGACATCAGGTTACTTTGCTCACTTTTAATACCTACAAACATTTTATTGAACCTACCAAAATTGGTTCTGAACTTACCTCAATCTGTACATTAATTACAGTAAAACACAATACAAATTTATCGCCAACAAAAGCATTAATCAGCTTAATAAAAAATGAATCGTACAATATTAATAGATTTAATAACACTGAATTTACTGCACAATTAACAGATTTATTACAACGCAATAAATATGATTTAATACATGTTGATGGCTTATTTATGGCACCTTATATAGATGTTGTGAAAAAATACTCGGCTGCAAAAATTGTAATTCGAGCCCACAATGTTGAACATTTTATTTGGCAGAAATTAGCCATGAATGCATCATTTCTCAAAAAAATATATTTGAAAATTTTAGCTTCCCAAATGAAACGGGAAGAAATAATTTTTTGGAAAAAAGCTGATTATGTAGCCGCCATTAATTCATCTGAATTAGATTTTATGGCACAACAAATAGGAAGCGATAAAGTAAAATTATTGGCTGCTGGTATTTTTATAGAACATCAAATTGAAAACAACATTACCCGAAAACCTTTATCAATAGCCTATATTGGTAGTTTGGAGTGGATGCCAAATAAAGAAGCAGTAGATTGGTTTTTAAATCATGTTTGGCAAAAAATAATAGATAAAATACCAAATGCAACTTTTTATTTAGCTGGCAGAAATACACCTCAACAATACTTTAATTTAAAAATAAAAGGATTAATAGTAGTTGGCGAAGTGGAAGATGCAAAACTATTTTTAGCCGATAAACAGTTGATGATTGTGCCATTAGTAAGTGGTGGCGGTGTTCGTATTAAAATTATTGAAGCCATGGCGCAATCAACAGCAATTATAGCTACTGATATGGCTGCTGATGGATTACATTGTATCAATAAAAAAAATATTATTATTGCTAATGATGCTCAAACTATGGCAAATGAAATTGTAGCTGCCTTAGGTGATGAAGATGTTTTAAGCAATTTAAGATTAAATGCCCAAGCACATGCACAACAACATTTTAATCAAAAACAATTACTTGCATCATTTCTTTCAAATATTAAATTTACGAGTGCTGATGCGAATAATACTTTGACTTAATCAAATTTAATCCATTTAATTAAGTATTATTTCTTTAAATAATTAACCAATATTTTTTTGATTTTTGGTTCATGAATTAAGTCAGGGAAAAATTCAAACATTAGTTTATACTTTTTTTTGTTTTCAATTAATGCTCCTTCCAAAGCTAATAGTGCTGCGCTTTGTTGCCCATTCATCCAAAATATTACTACTGATAAATAATCAAATTCAATGGTATTTCCTAAATAACTAATGGCTTGATTGTAAGCAAAAAAAGCATCTTCAGTTTTTCCTAAATTAATGTACACATTAATTAAACCTAACCACCAATTTTTTTTCCGAGGATTGTGTTCAATCAATTCAGCATAAGCTTTACCGGCTTCTCTTAAATAATCACTTTTTAAAAGTGCTTTTGCTAATTTACCTCGATAGGGTAAATAGTTTTCATTCATTTTTGAAGCAGTTCGATAATATGGAATTGATTTTTTCCATTCCCCTTCTTTTGCATAAGTTTCAGCAATTTGAAAATATCCATCTGAAAAATTTCTATTTACTTGAATGCTTCGTTGATAGTAGCTTCTAGCATTATTATAATCCTTCAATTTTTCATAACAAAAGCCCATGTGATATAAAACAAATGCATCGGGCACGGCTAATGTTTGCACTTTATTAAAATACTCAAGTGCTGTTTTAAATTGCTTCATGCTGATACAAATTTCACCAGCATCACGATATGCAACATCTAAATTTTCATTAATGGCAATAGCGTATTCACAACTTTCTAACGCTTTTTCAAATAAATCTAAACCACTATAGGCTTGTGATAAATTTGTCCAGGCGGTATAATTAAATGGCAGTTCATCAATTATTTGAGTATGCACTTGTAGGCTTTCCTCATACCTGCCTGTAACTTCAGTGAGGTACCAAATTCTGTTTAAAGCGTATTCATTTCCGGGGTTGCTTTGAAGTGATAAAACTATATTATCAAAGGCTTTTTCTAAATCATCCCATTCAAAATATACATCAGCAATTTCTAAATAAAATAAATCTTTTTCATCTTTTTCAGCATATTGTAACCCTTGCTGCAAAACAGCTACAGCTTTTTCAAACTCATCATTCATTAATAAAACATCGCTACGCATCAACATAATATTTGTATCGCCAGGTGCCATAGTTTCAGCTTTATCTAATATTTTTAAAGCGGCGTCATACTTATCAAGTTCCATTAAAACCATTGCCTTTTTCAACCAACTTTCAATTGAAAACGGGAATAATTCAACGCCCATATTGGCAGCTTCAGCTGCTTTCGTGAGGTCATCTTTTTCAATATAAAAATCAATTATTTCGTTCAAAATACTTTGATCAAAGTAGTATCTTTTATTGCGGTTCAGCATTTCTTCAAACCTTTGTATGGCTTGCTTTAATTCTTCGCTGTTGTTTTCGTTTTGTTGTTCAAACTCTGCCATCACACAAAATTTTAGGGTGATAAAATTTATTCAATTATGAAAACAAATTTATGTAAAAAATAGTGCAATTGCAATTTAATTCAATAAATTAATCAGTTGTTTCAGGTGGGTTATCTTCCCAAAGTTTTCGTTTTTGAGGTATTTGCTTTTTTTTATAAGGGCAGTTTTTACAGCCGCTATCGCAGCAGTAGCCACGTTTTGCTAAATGATGTGCTGTGAAAACCATGTACCCATTTTCATTATATGTGAAATCAATTCCTTCAATTAATACCTCTTTCATTTTATCTTATTGTGGTTGAATGGCGGTATCAAAAAATTGTAGAAAAGGATATAGTACTTTAGCTTTTGAAGCAAAAGTTTTATGAAAATTTTTATCCATCAATTCAGCATCTGAAAATGAATGTGATACATACAAATTTTTATGCTTTAAAAGTTCAATGGCGGCATTTGATTCATCATAACCTTTAGGTGCATTTTTCAATTTTTCGCCTTGCAATTCGGCAAATATTTTTTTGAATGATGTAGATGAAATTATTTTTTTTAAATCATTAAAATTATAATCTATTTCCTGCCGAATAGCTTTTAGTTGATCAGGCATGGCGTTGTACACTCCGCCACCAATAAATGATTTGTTAGGCTCAATATGAAAGTAATATCCGCCTACACCATTATTTTTGCCATACTTGCTAAAGTATGCACCCATATTGGTTTTGTAGGGTGATTTATCTTTACTAAATCTAATATCACGATTGATACGGAACATACAATTTTTAGGTTCTAAATTAACAATGCTGGTATCAAATTTCCCTACTTCTGCAATGATATTTTTACTTAATTCTTTTAATTCAGTTTTAGCTTGTTCGTATTGATTGCGGTTTTTATCAAACCAATCTTTATTATTATTTAATTTTAATTGTTGTAAAAACTGAATTGTATGAAGTGAAATCATTGCTTGTTTGTTAGAATAAGTAATTGATAATAAACATTATTTTTAATCATAAGTTTTACTTCTAATGATAAAATTTTTTATTTTATCTAATTACTGCAAACTGCCCACGGCGCTCCGTTCCAGTAATTGTATTTTTTACTGAAAACAAATATAATCCCTGAGTTAGTGCTTGTTTTGCATTAGATAAAATATCAAATGCATGTTCGCCACCAGGCATGATACGTTGTTTTTCATCGCCACCTAAATTTTTATACCAGTCAATTTCACTACCATTATAGGTGCTGGCCTCATGACTAAAATTGGCCACCATTTCACCACTTAATGAATAAATGGTTACCAAACATTGTGCTGGCAAATTATAAAAATACAGTTTATGTGATCGGGCTGTACTGCCATCCCATGCTGCATCAATGGTATATGGATTAGGATAAACACCTATTTGTGCTTCATCCTTATTATCAGCCGATGTGCCTGCCCATACATTATATGTATTTGAAATTAAAGATGATTCCAAAGGCTCTAAATTTAATGATTTATCGCCTTTATCATACGCTGTTACTATTACTTTGTATTTCCATCCATTTAATAAACCACTTGCATGATAATGGTACCAATATGCAGTAGTATCGCCATCAAAATATTTTGCGGTATTCATTTTAATGGAGCTAAATCCATTGTTATATCCAATACTATCTCCTTGCAAATCCCATGTGGCTATGGGTTTTATGTTATCGCCATTGGTTAAACTGTTATCAGCTGAAATAATATTGCGGTATAAATTGTAGCCTTCAAAATCTTTCTTTTTGCTAATAGGATCAATGGTTTGTTCAGCATTTTTATCCCAATAAATATCCATTTCTTTATCGCTTGGTATAATTTTTACAATAGGATTATTAGGAGGTGTAGGCAACAAAAATCTATCTAATTTATTATTCCCGTTTAAATCTTCGCCAGCATCCAAAATACCATTGTTATTCAAATCTTCGCCTTTATAGGTTCTTTGAACCCATTTAATATGTTCCACTAATTCGGTACGGTTGGTATAATCATCTACACAATTTGGTGTTGATGGACCACCTTGTTTAGCACAAACAAATCCTACTGAAAAATTTACTGATTCATTGGCTTTAATTTTTGCAAACGGACCTACACTCATCACTTCAGTACGGTTATCAGGGCTGTATAAAAAAATATTTGTATGAGGTGGGTTGATACCCATCTTCATACGATCATATCGTGTTACATCGCCACTTGGATAGCCTGTAACATAAGGCGGAATGCTACCTACATCCTTATATCGCCAAAAATTTAAATTAATTTGTGGGGCTGTATAACCTGCGGCAATAATTGCGGCTGAATTATCTGGATGAAAGAATAAATTATTCCAATCAGCCCCTAAAAATACAAACGAGCCATAGGAGTTGGTATAGCCAGGGTCACCATTATAATCATAGGCATAAACGGCTTTTAGAGTATCTAACCAACCACATGCACCCTTATTAAAAAATGATGTTCCGCTTGCTGTTGTTACATTAATATTACGAACAATTAAATCGCTCCAAATACCTGTGTACACTGAATCCCAATCGGATTGTGAATGATTGGTAATGGTGTAATTTAAAATAACAAAATAATCGGCATAGCCATAATTCCAGCAATAAGTTTCTAAATGAACATCGGCATTTAGCGGCAAAGCATGGCCTGAAATGGCAGTGTTAGTGCCAGGAACTATTGTATTTTTATCAGTAAAATCCAACACAAAATCTTGGTGAGAAATGGCTGAAGATGAATAATAAGTATTAGATGATAAAGATGATTTTTGTTGGATTGTGCCTCCTGCATTGGATGTAAATTCAAAACCTGAAGCACCTGTACTATAACCACCTGAAGCATCAACTGATGCTGTTGATACAGCCGTTTGCCCATTCATTTTAGCACCAATCCACAAGCCAGCTTCAAACAAATGCTCTTTGCCTGATGTTTTTGGATACTGCATGGATGGTTTATTAGCTGATGCACTTGCCATTGATGGATCGCCTATTGTGCCAGCATTGGTAAGCGATAATTGTATATTGCCAGCATCTGTAACTACACGTTGAAAGCTACTTTGCGCCTTTATTGTGTTTGAAATAATCAACAAACAAACAATAATAAGATAATTTTTTTTCATGGAAATATTTAATAAAACGAAGTAACAAAAATATAATTTATAGCGATAGTGTAATTGTATTAATTCAATATTATTGTGTAAAAAAAATCAATACCATACTATCAATTTGATTCAAGTTTTAAAAAATCATGCTGACAATATTTGAATCAAAATACAATTATTAATTTATTTTTACAGCAATAAATAAACTCAGTTTTGAAAGAAATTTTTAAAAATATTGATTACTACCTTTTTGAATTGATTAACCAAAAAGGAAATTTTCCGTTGTTAAATCAGATTTTCATCACCTTTCGTAACCCAATTTATTTGCGATATTTCTATATTTTTATATTGCTTTTTTTGGTG
>JBEANU010000369.1:0-11787 GCA_041165265.1 Bacteroidota bacterium
ATGGTGCTTTTATGCGCATTGATTTTACTAATGTAGGGGTTGAACTTATTGTAAAATCTAACTTTGGATAATATCTAAATACTAAAATATTAATTGAATCAGATTTTGTGTAACCAATATTTTTTATTGAAAAATTGAAGTGAAATGTAGTGCCTTGTTCAAATGAAATTTTAGATGGATTTAATTTTAATTGGGATGATTCAATAACATAATCTGGTTTTGAATGAGGATTAATGCGTATTGCAGGATCACCGTTTAGTAACATTTGTTCACCACTTGCAATTAAATCAATGGCTGCTAAAGTGGTATTACGAAGCATGGTATCAGTAGTTATTCTAAGGCATTCACCTAAAGTATTTCCATAATGTTTCTGACTGATGTTTGCATATAATTTGTTGGTAAAATAATTTAATCCGCTACTTATTCCTAAATCTGAAACGGATAAATATGCTATTGAACCTATGTTGGGGGCATCGCCAGGGTTGGGTACTACAAATCGTTCACTTAATCCACGTTGATGGTTGGGGTCGTTGGCTGGGTCTTCAAATAAGTTACCTGTAAAACATCCATTAGAAATTAGTACAGGATATTTGCCATAATTTTTATACGATGCTGGATTATCAATTGCAAATTCAAGTGTTGAATAGGCTGAATGACCAAAGAAATTGATTAATGATACACCACTATTTATCAATGAATCTAATTTATAGGATGATGATAGTTGAATAGGTGCTGAACTTGATTTTTTAAAAATACTTACATGGCCGCCAAACAAGGTATCTTCAATAATACTTTTCATTGATTGTAAACCTGATGGATTGCTAAGGCCTGTATTCAGATAACCATCAAATATGGTTTGTTCATATAAATTAGCACCACCTGATAAATGAATTACTTGTTTCATCCAATCCTTATTAGCGCTGGTTTGTATGCCACTTAAGCAGCTTTCATTTTTGTAGGCACTTTCATATTCTTTAATTTTATCTAAATAAATTTTTACCTCATTTCCATTAAAAACGGATAAGCGACCTATTGCAAAATGGGGGTAAAAATCATTGTTAAAACCCATCATTAGTATATCTGAACCTGGGTTGCCAAAAGTTGGAATTTTGCATAAATTATATTTGGTCACATTTGTTCTGAAACTGCGATGCACTTGCCCTTTACCTATCATAAAAAAATGATAGGGTTTTGGTGTGGTAAAATAGTATTCAATAAAGTGCCCAAAATTTCTGATTGCCAATGGATGTTTTGAAATACCATAAGCAAACTGATCATACAATACATTAATATCGGCAACTAGTGTATCATAATTGCCGCCTGCATTACTAGCTCTATACTTTGCATATTCAGCTATGTAATCATTTCCATTACCATCATCTCGATAGCTTGGGTGAGTAATAATCATATAATTGCCTTGATTAGCCAACAGCTGATAGTTAGTGAATTTACGTGGCTCCATGGTATTAATAGTGGTATAAATATATTCATCAGCCATATAAATATTGCGTTGTGGTAAAGTGCCAGCAGGTAATAAAAACTCGTAAGCATTGTTTCCGTTTTTTACAGATGTGATGCGAATGTTGGCGTCAAAATCATATAATACTACTGAACCTGATAAAGCATTTACTCCATTTAAAATTAAGTGTTTGCTGCTAAATGCTGTGGCGTTATTATCTAACTGAAAATAATCATTATTTGAATTACCAAAATCAAAGGTTTTAGGGTAAATAATTTTAATAGCACTTACACCTTCATACGTGCCTGTAGTATCTCTAAAATGAATAGGTGTACTAGGATTTCCTAAAGCTGTAATGGGCAAATTTGTTCCTGAAAATCTGTTTTCTTTTACTTCTGAAAATAAAACATTACCAAAGCTATACATGTTGTTAATATCTATATTGATATTATTATTGCCCGGTGTAATACTGGCTGTAATGATATCAGCGCTAAAACCTGGGCCATTAGTATATACATTGGGGGTTGACATGGCATAGGTGGTATTGGTATTAAAAAACAAACCAAAATAACCTTCGCCTGCATCAAAGCTGGATGGCCGAGCATAATGCCCACCACCAAAATTGAAATAATAGCCACCTGCATAGCTTGCATGCCCTTCATACAAACTTGTTTTTAAAAAATACGGTTCAGGCGTTTGTGTTGAAGGTAAATTTGTAATGGCATTAATACGTGCATGTGTTACATTGGATTGCCATGATAAAAAATAAATAGCAGTGTCAGTAAACATGCTATAGTATGGATTAAATTGATCAGAACCTGGATTGTTGAATAGTGAAGCATCTAACCAACCATCATTTTTTTCGCCATAAAATTCAATGAAATCATTGGCTGTAAGCGTATTTGAATTAGATACCAAAATGGGAATTTCTTTACCCCGACCAATTAAAATAAAATCTTTTCCTTGCACACTCCCTAAACCTGAGGCTTGCAAAGTTTGAAACGGAATGCGAAACAATCCATTATTCACTACTTTAATTTTGTAATAAGTTTTTGAATAATCATAAATCCATTCAGTGCCATACAATGCTTGTGAGTGGCTTGCTTTCTGAAAAATTAGTATTGAAAGAATTAGAACGAGTAATTTTTTTTTCATAATAATGCAATTGAACAATTAATTAAATGCAGGATGGATTAGTTGTAATTTTTTGTTTTTGATAAATCTAACTTTAATGAAAAAATGTGCGAATACAATACATTGCCTGTGCTGCCTGGGCTAGTTAAAGCATAATCAATACTGAATCCTCCTAACTTTAAACCTATACCCACATTGGGTTGTAGGGTAGTTATTTTTTTACCGTTATCATCAGTTTGATGTTGAATATTTGAAATTCCGCCCCGTAAAAAAACCACTTTTTTATAACCGGCTTCCAATCCTAATTTTGGGTCAAAGCTTACAATACCAGTTCGTACAAGTACATTGCGCTTTCCATCGGTAGTAATATCTAATCCTAATTCAGGCGCAATGCTAAATTTTTCTTCATCGGTACTAAATTTATACGCACCACCTAAGCGCAATTTAGGTAAAGTAAGTTCCATTGAGTTAGTAGGAATAATATTGCCAGTGGCCGCTAACACAGCTTGATCGGCATTTGAAAAATGAAATGACCAAGCATTAAATGTTGATGTAGCATCTTGCAATACGGCACCCATTAACCAATTTCCTTTGCGCATTTGAAATGATGCATCAATACCAAAACCCCATGATTTAGCAAATGTACCTACCACTCGTCGTACAATTTTTGCACTTCCACCCACTCTGGTGTAATCTTCATTATCACGGTAATTGGATGATTTTATTTCACGAGCATACGATGTAAAAAAGCCATAATCAGCCGCTGAAAAACTGGTAACTTTATTATAATTAACGCTTCCATTCGCATCAATTAATTGCAACGTGTTGGGTATATCATCAACAGCAAATCGTATCAAACCTACTCCTAAAAAGCTTTTGGCTGCATAGGCATCTTTTTGTAACGGAATGGCAATGGCACCAAAATCATATTTAGCTATACCACCAAAGTATTCACTATGCATGGCAGCTATCTGAAATTTATTATCCATACTGCACATGCCAGATGGGTTCCAATAAATGGATGTTGCATCACCACTACTGGCTACCTGAGCACCTCCCATGGCTAATCCACGAGCACCTACGCCAATTGATAAAAATTCATTGCTGTACTTTCTTACGGCTGCTTTTGAAACATAGATGGATAAACTAAAATAGGTAACTAATGTTATAACACTTACTATTTTTTTCATGCTATTAAAATAAATTATGATTGTAAAATAACGGATTAAAACTCGTAGATAAGTACGATGAAATACTTAATTAACTACGAGTTTTCAACTACAAAAACGCTTTTGTGGTAGCTTTAGTACAATGCAATAAAGTTCAAGTTTTTTATTTTTGAAATCTGTTGGTGGCAGCAAATAATAAAGCAGAAAATTATTTGTGGGGTGATGTAATGTGAACAACTGTATCCGATGATAATTTTAAATATTCAACACCAAAATAAATAGTGGCCATAATGCCTAATAATGCAAAATAAAAACGGATGTGTTTCATACAAAATTTTTTTTTTGAATGGATAATTCTAATTTCAATAAATAGATTGTTGTAGGTAATATCAAATTGAATAGTTCTTGCAAGTATCAAGTGGCTATTATGCTGTGGCAGTATATAATTGCCCTATATTTTATTGTACTGCCTCAGTTGCATTTTTGATATATTTTAAAGATTCATTTTTGTTATAATTTGTTGCATCAGTTTAATTTTAAAACAACAATAAAAAAATAAGTAAGTATCAAAAAAATTGCCACCTCAAAAAATTATCTTTGCCCAATGGATAAAAAAGTTAGAGTAAGATTTGCACCAAGCCCCACAGGCGGCTTGCATATTGGCGGTGTACGTACTGCCTTGTTTAATTATTTATTTGCCAAAAAACATGGTGGCGATTTTTTATTAAGAATTGAGGATACTGACCAAACCCGATTTGTAGAAGGTGCTGAAGAGTATATCATCGAAACCCTTAAATGGTGCGGCATTGAACCTAATGAAGGTGTAGGTTATGGCGGCGATTATGCACCCTATCGCCAAAGCGAACGCAAGCCCATGTATCGGCAATATGCTGAGCAATTGGTAGCGGCTGGCCATGCCTATTATGCATTTGATACACCAGAAGAATTAGATGAAATGAGAGAGCGAATGAAAGCATCGGGCAATGCCGCACCGCAATATAATTGGGCAACCCGTGAATACATGAAAAATTCTTTAACCCTACCTGCCGACGTAGTAAAAGAAAAATTAGCAGCTGGCGAAAAGCATGTTATCCGAATTAAAATGCCACGGAATGAAGAAGTGAAATTTGAAGATTTAATCAGAGGTTGGGTAAGTTTTCAAACCAATCAAGTAGATGATAAAGTGTTGCTGAAAGCTGATAATATGCCTACCTATCATTTAGCTGTGGTGGTAGATGATTATACCATGAAAATTAGTCATGCATTTCGTGGCGAAGAATGGTTGCCCAGTGCACCAGTGCATGTATTATTGTATAAATATTTAGGATGGGAAGCTGAAATGCCTCTGTGGGCGCATCTTCCATTAATTTTAAAACCTGATGGCAATGGCAAATTAAGTAAACGTGATGGCGATAGATTAGGCTTTCCGGTGTTTAGTTTAGATTGGACAACTAAAGATGGTGAACGCCAAAGTGGCTTTAGAGAACGTGGATTTTTACCCGAAGCATTAATTAATTTCTTGGTGTTGTTGGGTTGGAATCCTGGTGTAGTGCAAGAAATTTTCACATTAGATGAAATGATAAAATTATTTGATATTGAACGTGTACATCAAGCAGGAGCAAAATTTGATTTTGATAAATGCAAATGGTTCAATCATCAATATGTACAAAAAATAAGTAATTCGGTATTAGCCGATGTTACCGAAAAAATATTGGCAGAAAAAAATGTAACTGTTGAAAGAGCTTATTTAGAGCATGTTTGCGGCTTAGTTAAAGAACGTTGCACATTTATGAATGATGTTTGGGATAATGCATTTTTCTTTTTTCAACGCCCAATTACTTTTGATGTTGAAGCTGTAAAACCAAAATGGAATGATGATAAAAAATCATTTTTTGATGTATTGATTTCAAAATTTGATGAGTTAAATAATTGGGAAAATACTTCGATTGAAAAATGTTTTAAAGATTTGGCTACGGAAAAAAATATCAAAGTTGGAGAGTTGCAAATGCCTTTTCGTATAATGCTTTGCGGCGGAAAATTTGGTCCACCAGTTTTTGAAATTGCTCATACAATTGGTAAAACCGAAACAATTGAAAGAGTAAAAAATGCTTTACTGAATTTTTAAAAAAATTGAACCACTGAGGCACAAAGGCACAGAGAATTATTTTAAAAACCCTCTGTTTCTTTGTGCCTCTGTGGTTAACTTGTATTCATTGCGAAGCAATAAAAAATTATGCAAATTCCGTTTACCGATATTGAAACTATGTTGCTAAAAAAAATTGGTGCAACGGCTGATACATTAAATGTTGAAGCATTTGTTGTAGGTGGATTTGTACGTGATAAACTTTTACAACGCCCTACTAAAGATATTGATATCATGTGTGTAGGTAGCGGCATACAGTTGGCAGAAAAATTAAAAACAGATTTTTTTCCGAATGCATTTTTAACTGTGTATAAAAATTTTGGAACAGCACTTTTGAAAAGTGATGATTTTGAAATTGAATTTGTAGGGGCTAGAAAAGAAAGTTATAGAACCGAATCACGAAAACCAATAGTTGAAGATGGCACATTGCTGGATGATTTAAGCAGACGAGATTTTACCATTAATGCTTTAGCGGTTAAAATTAATACCGCAACATTTGGTGAATTAGTAGATGAATTTCATGGCTTAGATGATTTGAAAAATGAAATTATAAGAACACCATTAGAACCTAACATAACCTTTAGCGATGACCCTTTGCGGATGATGAGAGGAATTAGATTTGCTACGCAATTGCAGTTTAATATTGATTCCATCACCTTACAAGCATTAGCTGAAAATAAAGACAGAATCAAAATTATTTCGCAAGAAAGAATTACGGATGAACTCAATAAAATTATTCTTTCTGCAAAGCCATCTATCGGGTTTAATTTATTAGATGAAGTAGGATTATTAAATATTATTTTTCCTGATTTTGTAAAACTTAAAGGTGCTGAATATGTGGATGGAAAAGGGCATAAAGATAATTTTCATCATACCCTACAAGTGTTAGATAATATTTGCATGAGCTCAAAAGATTTGTGGGTGCGATGGGCAGCAATTCTGCATGATATTGCTAAGCCACAAACCAAACGATTTGAAAAAAATCATGGGTGGACATTTCATGGGCATGAAGTATTAGGAAGTAAAATGGTGCCAAGGATTTTTCATCAATTCAAATTGCCTACCACTGAAAAAATGCGCTTGGTACAAAAATTAGTTTTCTTGCATCTTCGCCCCATCTCATTAACTAAAGAAAATATTACTGATTCAGCCATACGCCGATTATTGTTTGAAGCCGGTGAAGACATTGATGATTTAATGAAATTATGTGAAGCAGATATCACTTCAAAAAATCGTCAAAAAGTTATTCGCTATTTAGAAAATTTTGAATTGGTACGCAAGCGAATGAAAGTAGTGGAAGAAAGCGACCATTTGCGCAATTGGCAACCACCTATTTCAGGCGAATTAATTATGACAACTTTTAAGCTTGAACCAGGCAAAATAGTGGGCGTTATTAAAGATGAAATACGGGAACAAATATTAGATGGCAAAATTGAAAACAATTACCAAGCTGCTTTTCAATTGATGTTAGATTTAGGGAAACAGCATGGGCTGGAATTGAAATAATTTTCTATCTGTTTTACAACAATTAATTTTGCATCATTACCAATATCTTAAGCTTTTTTTAAAGTAATTTTTGTAATCTCAGGCCAAATGCCCACTCTGCCCGGAAAAGCTAAATATCCAAAGCCACGGTTTACGTATAAATATTTTCCGTTTTCTTCATACGCATCAGCCCATTTAGGGTATTTGAATTTCACAGGACTCCATTTAAAACCCGGAATCTCAATTCCGAACTGCATACCATGTGTATGACCAGCCAATGCTAAATGTATATGCGATGGATGTTTTTTAGCTTCAGCATCCCAATGCGATGGGTCGTGTGATAATAATACTTTGAAAGAATCATTTGGCAAATTGCCTAAAGCTTTATTCAAATTACCATATTGCGGAAACGGAGGCAATCCCCAATTTTCAATACCTACAATATGTATTTTTTCGCCATTACGTTCAAATGTTACATGCTCATTACACAACAATTTCATTCCTATTGTGGCATGATGTTGTTTTAATGTTTCCAAATTGTTTGCCTTTGCTTCTTTACTTTCCCATTGCACATAATCGCCATAATCATGATTGCCAAAAGTGCTGTAAATGCCCATTGGAGCTGATAATTTTGATAACACATCAATAAAAGGTTCAACCTCGGATGCTACATTATTTACCAAATCACCAGTAAAAACAATCACATCACTTTTTGCTGAATTTGCCATTGCAATTCCTTTAGCAACAGCTTCTTTATTATCAAAACTGCCAATATGAATATCGCTAATTTGAGTAATAGTAAAGCCATCAAATGCTTTGGGTAAATCTTTAAATTTTAAAGTTACTTCACGTAATTTAAAATTATATCGCCCACTAACTATTCCGTGAATGATGGCTGCAAATGGAATGGAGGCTACTAATACTCCTGCTTGTATCAATAGTTTTCTTCTATCAGGCATAAATAATTCTTTTGATTCTGATTGGAAAAAACCTGTTATCCAATGATACAAAAATTGCAAAATTCTGATGATATCATCTGATAATAAAAACAAACTAAACACAATTTTCGGCACGGCTATTAATATCATTAATCCCATGCTATAACGCACCATTGCTTGATTGATACCATTTTCACGAGCTCGTAAAAAGTTATAAAATACAAATAATAAAGTTCCTAAATTAATTACCCAATACAACCAATGAATGGTTGAACGATAAGATAAATTTCGGGTTAAAGTTCGTACGCCATTAAAAACATAAAAATCAACCAAAGCCAGAACCAGTATAATGATACTAAATCGAATTACTATATTAGCAGTATGTGAATCCATTTTATTTTTTATTTGAGGTAACAAAAGTAATTGGATAAAGTTGAGGCGAAATTTGTTTTAGGTGAATGGTATTTTTGCATCGGTTAATGGCGCAGTTGCTTTTCCATGTTATAGTTACCTTTTGTTCTATTGATATAAGGCAAATGTGCATACCAAAATTTATTTTTTTTCGTTCCATTTTTATTTGAATCATGAAACCTTATAAAATTGAATTAACAAATCCGTGTCAGGAAAATTTGAATCGCATGCAATCATTTGATGTAGGCAAGTTTTGTAATGTTTGCCAAACCCATGTAATTGATTTTACTACCATGAGTGATGAAGAAATTATTGCATTTCTGAAGAAAAACAAAACTCAATGCGGCTCATTTAAAACATCTCAATTAAATCGCAATTTACATTCAACTAATACATCACAACCCAAATTCCATTATTTTTTCGCATCAATTTTATCACTTAATTTTTTAGGAGTTTCAGCATTGGCAAATGCAAAGTCAAATTGGCAAACAGATTCAATAAGTTTACAAAAAGATACCATCTATATAAAACCTGATTCGATTTCAAACCCAACTGATTCAACAAAAAAAATGGTGACCAATGTAGTACCTATCATTAGCCCTTTTGCCATTACAGATATTTTAATTAAAGGTGATATAGTTACTGCTGGTGGGTTTGGCGGCTATCCGCATATTTCATTTTTTGATACTTTAAATTATAAAAATTTATTTGGAACAATAGTATTTTGTATTCCGGATTCAATTCGGAAATTGCGACTACCTCAAAAAATAAAAATTCCTTTTTCTGAAAATAAATCGTTTAGGTATTCACCTAAAAACAAAACTTTACCTGACCAAAATTTTTCATTTTTTAAAGAAATACAAGCAATTCTTCCAAAACAAATTAGGTTCAATAATCCTAAAAAATGGTTTGAATGGTGGTGAAATGAAATTGTAACATCAGCTGAGTTTTTCTGAAATAATAAGTAGTCAGTTTCAATAAAATTATTTTTTAAATAAACCTGATGCGCCACTTTGTTTTCTTTCTCCATATACAATTTTAAACTGTTGATGGATTGTTGTTTGGCAAGTTGTTCAATAAATAAAAGCATTTGTTTAAATACACCTTGTTTGCGATGGGTAGGTTTAACATACACACTCTGAATCCACCATACTAATTCATTTTGCCAATCGCTCCATTCATAAGTTATCATTATCGATGCTATAATTTTTTCATCAATTTCATGCACTATATAAAATCCATATTGAGGTTGTTTTATTAAATTTTCAACACCTAATAATGCTATCTCATCGGGCAGTGTTTTGTGCTCAGTTTCAAAAGCTATAGCCTTATTGAATGCTGAGATAATTGGCGAATCGTTTATAGTTGCTAATCGAGTTTGCATTTTTTTAATTATAGATTATTCCATTAAATGATGAATAAACTGCTTCAGTTTTTGCATCAACAATAACATACATATTATCTTTCTTATCTTGAATGTACCAAACCAATCTGTATTCAGATGGTACAAAGTTGTTATAAATTCCTAATCTATAATAGATACAACTCCCTCTAAAATCAATTGTTTTTTTTGCAATCTCAATAGCCCTATCAATACTAACTGTTGACTTTGGTGATGAATTTAAGGTATCATGAATATACGTTTGTAATGCATAAACAGAATTATCTCTTTTCGTTTTTCCAAATGAAAATTGATGTGTTAAATTTTTCAATCCTTTATCAAAATCATTGCAATGAATAATCACACTGTATTCATCATTAATTAATTTATACACTTGCAAATTGCTGTGAATTGAAAGCGTATCAAGTAATTCAGGAGCTATCGATTTTAAAATATTAATATCAACTAAATGTTTTTGTTCAATTACTGCTTGATAAACATTGCAAATGCTTTCATCTTTTTTACAATTAAAAAATATTAAAGATGATGTTAAAAAAAAGTAATACTATTAATTTAACTGAATGTATCATTTTATAGGTTTTGTTTAAAAATAAAAGGCGAACAAAATTTGTTCGCCTTTTGGTTAAATTTATTTTCGACGGCCAAATAATCGTAGCAAGAATAAAAATAGATTGATAAAATCTAAATATAAATTCAAAGCACCCATTAAAGCCATTTTTGAGGTATCCATATTTTGGTTGATGGCATCTATACCAATGTTTTTAATTTTTTGAGTATCGTAGGCTGTAAGCCCTGTAAATACTATCACTCCGGCATAAGTACAAATCCAGTACAAAGTATCACTATTCATAAAAAAATTAACTAACGAGGCTATCATTAACCCAATAAATATCATAAATAATATTTGCCCAAATGAGGTTAAATCTTTTTTAGTAAAATAGCCAACTATACTCATAATAGCAAATGTGCCTGCGGTAATAAAAAAGGTAGAAGCTATGCTACCAGCGGTGTACACTAAAAATATAACTGAAAGTGTAATGCCATTTAAAATTGAATATACTACAAATAGTAGGAAGGCTAACGGGGTACTCATTTTGTTTATTAATGAAGTAATGGCCATCACCAATAAAAACTCAGCACCAATCAATAAATAAAAACTCAGCTTTGAACTAAAAATAGTGTTTAATAAGGTTTCAGAACTTACAACTACAAGCGATGTAATGCCTGTAAGTATTAATGCAAGGCTCATCCAGCCAAATACTTTTGTAATGTATTTGTTTAATAATACTTGATGATTGATAGGGTAAATAGTTTCAGAATTGTCTAAAATGGTGGTGTTCATATTTTATGTTTTTAATTTTTATTCAGCTAAAATTTCGTTGGTTGCTTTTAATAAAATTTCGAATGTATTTTCAGCCATTAAGTTTTCTTTATCTAATGTTGGGTTTACTTCAGTAATTTCGAAGCAACAAATTTTTTCGCTTTGCAATAATCTTACAATCAAATCACCAGCTTCACGTTCGTTAATACCATTTCTTACAGGCGTACCAGTGCCTTTACTAATGCTACTATCCATGCTATCTACATCAAAGCTTATATAAATATAATCGCAATGTTTTAAATATGCTAAAATATCCCTACCCACT
>JBEANU010000370.1:0-8848 GCA_041165265.1 Bacteroidota bacterium
GAAGTAAATTTAAGTATGTATAATGCCTTAGGGCAGTTGGTGGCAAGCAATACACTAATACCCAAGCCTACAGCCGAGGGCAATTATTATATAAATTATTCTGCACCAACTTTAGCCAAAGGATTGTATTTTTATAAATTAACTACCAACAATAAAATTATTTTAAAAGGAAAAATAATAAAGCAGTAATTTTATTTTCATTAAAACATTCCCTCAACGCTTTCCCAATATTTTTTGGCAGATAAATTCCAACTAAAATCTTGACATCTGATTAATCCTTTTTGAATTAAATCGGCTCTTAATTTTTCATCATGAGCAATCATTTTCATGTTATTGTTAATGTTATAAATATCTGTAGGGCATACTAATAAGGCAGCATCGGCAGCCACTTCGGGCATAGATGAAATATTGCTGGTAATAACAGGTACACCACTTTGCATAGATTCTACAATAGGAATTCCGAAGCCTTCGAATAAAGAAACATATAATGTTGCCGTTGCCGCAGATTGTATTCTTCCTATTTTTTCATGGGATAAATTACCTGTTCGGATGATGGAATTTTTGCAATTCAAATTTTCTAAAACCGTTATTACATCATTTTTACCAAACATAAAATCGCCAACTAAAACCAGTTGAATATTTTGTTGGTCGTCTTTTTTAAATTCATCAAATGCTTTTAAAAGATTGATAATATTTTTTCGTGGATGAATAGAACTTACACAAATAAAAAAATCATTTCCATTTGCTATTTCTTTTTTGATTGTATTTTTTTCATCGCTTGAAATTGGCTTAAAATAAGAGCTTGCAGCATTATGCACCACATCTATTTTATTATTTTCAATGTGGTATTGTGTAATAATATCTTGTTTCGAAAATTCAGAAACTGTAGCTATTTGTTTTGCATGAGCTGCATATTTAGGAACAAAATGATGGTAGTATTTACTTACCAAAAATGGAATAGCATCAGGGAAATGGATAAACGCCAAATCATGTATCGTTAAATGTGTAGGAACATGAGATGCTAAACTCAGATAACCATCGGCACTTAAAAAATAATCGGCTTTTATCGTTTTAAGTTTTTGTGCTACTGCATATTCAAACCAAATATACCAAAGCAATGGATGCCTTGCTGGTGGCTGAATTACATGAGGGATTACGTTTTTTGCAAAAATAAATTCATCATCAAATTTTCTATCGAATAAAAAATGAAATTCAATTTCAGGATGTTGTTCAACAATTCGTTTGGTGATTTCATAAGTAAATCTGCCAATGCCTTCCATTTTATCTTTCAGCAACATTCGTGTATTGATGGCTATTCGCATGGCTTATTTATTTTTTGGTCGGCCAGCTTTATAAAAATATCTTTTGTAATAAGCTTCATTCAAATCACTTATCATCACACCTTTTGATGAGGCAGCATGAACAAATTTTCCATTACCAATATATACCGCCACATGGCTTATATGCCGTGAACCAATTTTAAAAAACAATAAATCACCTTCTTGCAAATCATCTTTATCTACCACATCACATTCATTAAATTGTGAACCTCCATCACGAGTGATTTCAATATGATAAATATCCTGATACAAAGTTTTTGCAAAGCCACTACAGTCTATGCCATTCTGTGATGAGCCACCATAGCGGTACGGAGTGCCATACCATAAATCAATAAATTTGTATAAATCTAAATTGTTTCGAACATAAGTAGGTGGCGTATTCATTAAAGTAGAATAATGCTCCACCAAATATTTTTCGTATTCCTTGTTTGATAAATTAGTAGGTCGCTGATAAGTTGAGTTAGTTGGTTTTTTTATTTCTTCTTTTTTATCAGCTGATAAAATTTTGGCAGGAGGCGTTTTTTCTTTATTCATTTCCTCTTTTTTTCTAACCACTAATTCATCTTTTGGCGGTGAGTAATTTTTCAAAGCACCACAACTTGTAATGCTTATGGCAATGATTGTAAAAATAATTAGTTGAATTGTTTGTTTCATTTCGCTTCAAAGATGCTTATTTTTTTGTTGAAGTTCAAAAGCAGGTAGCTTTTCAAATTTTATATTTCAGGTATTGCGAACCTTTAAGGTTCGCAATACCTTATTTTAACTAAGGTAAAAATTATTTTTTCTCAAATACTTTTTCACCATTTATCCATGTTTGAATAGGCTGCAATTTGAAAATATTTTTAGTTTCCGTTGTTACAATATCATTATCGAAAATGATAAAGTCAGCATATTTACCAACTTCTAAACTTCCTTTTTCTTTTTCTTCAAAGCAACCATAAGCAGCCCAAATGGTAAAGCCTTTCAAAGCTTCAATAATTGAAAAAGCCTCCTCTTTTTTGAATCCTTCTTTTGGGAAATGTTGTTGATCTTGCCTTGAAACGGCAGCATATAAACTTACCAAAGGGTTGTAATTTTCAATAGGAAAATCGCTACCACAAGGAATTATAGGCGAATATTTTAAAAATGATTTCAATAAATAACCGCCATCAAAATGATTTTTTCCTGTGCGCTGTTCTGCCCAATACATATCACTTGTAGCAAATGCCGGTTGAATAGATGGCAGAATGGAATAATCAGTAAAATAATGTAAATCATTTTTATCCATGATTTGTGCATGTTCAATACGCCAACGCTTTTCGTTTTTTGATTTTAATTCATTAGCCATCAATTGCAACAAAACTTTATTTGACGAATCACCAATACAATGAACATTCATCTGAAAGCCATATTTATTGCATAGTTCAGCTTGTTGTTTAAAATAATTTTGTTGTTGTAATAAAAATCCAAAATGATTTTTTTGGTCAGCATAACTATGTTTTAAACAAGCGCCTCGGCTGCCTAAAGCGCCATCAGCATAATATTTTACAGCACATACATTTAGTTTTTCTGTTTTTAATTTCCCATGAGTAAAAAAATAATTTTTTGAAATAGAGTCATCAGCAATCATAGCATATACCCTCATTTTTAATTTATTTTTTTGTTGAAGCGTATCAATTTTCTGAATTACATTCAGCATCAAACCTGCATCGGCAATGGATGTTAAGCCCACTTCAAAACATTTTTGTTGAGCATCTAATAATGCATTTTCGTTTTGTAATGTATTAGGTAATGGAATAATTTTTTCAACCAAAGTCATTGCATTATCAATTAATAAACCTGTGGGTTCATTTTGTTCTATCACAATTTCACCGCCACTAACAGTAGTTTTTGAAGTGATGTTTGCTAACGCCAAAGCCTTGCTGTTAGCCACACCAGCATGCCCATCAATGCGTCTTAAAAAAATTGGTTGATCAGGAAACATTGTATCTAATTGATTTTTTGTTGGGTAAGTTTTATCAGCCCAATCATTTTGGTCCCAGCCTCTACCTTGTACCCAATCAGCATTTGGGTGAATATTTGCAAACTCTTTTGTTTTTTGTAAAACATCATTCCATGAAGTGGTATTCATTAAATTTACTTTATTCAATTCTAATCCAAATCCATAAAAATGACAATGTGCATCTATAAAACCTGGATACACAAATTTGCCATTTAAGTTTAATGAATCATGGGTTTCAAATTGCAGAAATGCATCTTTTGTTGAACCCGTAAAAATAATTTTTCCGTTTTTAATTGCCATAGCTTCAACTGCTGAGAAGGAAGAATCAACGGTATATATTTTTCCGTTGAACACAATTAAATCTGCTTGCTGTTTTGCATTACAAGAAAATAATGAGACGCATAAAATTATATATATCAAGTATTTCATGCCCTAAAAGTAATACCGTTATAACCAATATTTTTGCAATAACCTTAATTTTATCTCACCACAAAATGCTGTTTCAAAATTCCCTTGCGGAAAAATATAAATCCCATTGAAAAAACATCTACTGAAATACTTACGGCATCATCATTTTTAATTTCCTCCCAAGCTTGCTGAATGCCTTCGCTCCAGTGTATATCATGAAAAATTAAAATGCTATTTTCATGTATATATGGCAATATTTTTTTGTAATAATTTATGGTTGGTTCATATCTATGATTGCCATCAATGAATGCAAAATCTATTTGCTTCATTTGCTGTAAAACTTCATCTAATTTTTCTTCAAAAGTGCCGATGAAAGAATTAATTTGATTGCATTCTAATTGCTTAAAAAGTTTTTGTGCAAGCTTCGCCGAATCTGGATTGGCTTCAATTGTATATACAGGTCTATTTTTATTTTCTAATGATAAATACAAAGTGCTGATACCAATGCAGGTTCCTAATTCTAAAATACTTTTAGGTTGAAAATATTCTACTAATTTAAATAATAATTCGCCTTGTGATGTAGGAATGGAAACTGTTTTTGCTAATGCAGAAATTTTTTTTTCGGTTGAATTAAGTTTATGGCTTCCTGCTCCAAACTCAACTTGTGTAATGCTTTCAGCTGAATTAGCTAATTGCTTTTTGACGTGTTTAATTTCATCAAAAGCATAAAAGTGTTTTTCACTTTTAATTACTTTGGTTAATAAATCAAATACAAATGGAGAGTGAATGCCGTGTTCGTCAACTGCTTTTAGCCTATATTGTAAGTAGGCTTTTATTTTAAAAATAAAATCCATTGTTCAATAACTTTTTAAAGATGATAATTTTAAAACACATAGGCACATAATGTTTATAGTTTTAGAAATAAAGATGCTTCAAAAAAAACGAAGTTTTTACACTATGTCAGCCTATAATTGATGCAGTTCTTTGCTTTGAAAATATTTGTAGAAAATGATTCATAGTTGCTTTGCAATTGACATAGTTTGAATATAAATTAAAATCTATGTCACTATGTGGTAAAAAAAATTACGCAGTAACTGCTTTACCAATTTTTTGAATTAACACTTCTACTACTTTATCAATTTCCGCTTTTGTATTAAATTTTGAAAACGAAAAACGAATAGTTGATTGATTGGCTTTGCCTTTATAAATAGACTGAATTACGTGACTACCAGCGTTCGCACCGCTGCTGCATGCGCTTCCACCACTTACACAAATGCCATCCATATCTAAAGTGTATAACAACATTTCAGTTTGTTCATTCTTAGGAAAACCAACACTTAATACAGTGTACATTGAATTTTCAAAACCCGAACGACCATTGAAAACCAATCCTTCAAAATTATTTTCTAATTGTTTTTTAAGATGAAATTTTAAATCCAACATGTGTTGTTTTTCTGCATCAAAATTTTCATACGCTAATTCTAATGCTTTTGCAAAACCAACAATTCCTGTTACATTTTCAGTACCTGCTCTCATATTCCGTTCTTGTCCGCCGCCTGCTACATAAGGTTTTACTTTTACATTTTCACTGATATAAACAATACCTGCACCTTTTGGTCCGTGAAATTTATGAGCAGAACCTGTGATAAAATCAACAGGCATTTCTTTTAAATTAAATTTAAAATGACCTGTAGTTTGCACTGTGTCCGAATGAAAATAAGCACCATAAGTTTTTACCAAATTACCTACAGCATTGATGTCTAATAGATTTCCAATTTCATTATTGCCATGCATTAAAGAAACTAAAACGCCTTCGCCTTTTAATTCTTTTAGCATATTTTCTAAATGAATTAAATCAATATCGCCATATTCATTTACTTCCACCAAATGTTTTTTTATTCTGCCCAATGCTTCAATATCTTCGGCTGTATGCAATACACAGTGATGTTCTAATGGAGATGTAATAATATTTTTTACACCTAAATCATTTACACATCTACGCATAATCATATTGCTACTTTCAGTGCCGCCTGATGTAAAAAATATTTCACCTGGATTAGCGCCTAATAATGTTGCTACTAATTTACGAGCCTTTTCTATGGCAGCTTTCACTTCTCTGCCATACGAATAAATAGAAGATGGATTTCCAAAATTTTCCATTAAAAAAGGCATCATGGCTTCAACTACTTTTGCATCAACTTTTGTTGTAGCAGCATTATCTAAGTAAATACGATTGTTCATGTACTATTTTTTTAATTTTTATTAGGCAACTTTTTTAAGATTAATATTTGAATTTCTTTTTTTCTGAGAAATTTGTTTTCGTGATTTTAAAAATTCACTAATAGCCAATTCTTCGGTTTTAGTTAAACCTTCGTTTGTTCCAATAAAATCTACATCTATTTCTTTATTTTTTTTCACTTTTCAAAGATAAAATATTATCATTTAAATAAAAACAGCAAATGTCTATTAATTATTTCAACAAATCTGGCCTACGTTCAGTAGTTCGTTTTAAAGATTGTTCTTCTTTCCATTGTTGAATTAATTTTGGATTGCCTGAAAGCAATACTTCAGGCACTTTCCAACCATTATATTCAGCAGGTCGGGAGTAAACTGGGTAAGATAAAAGGTCATCTTGAAAAGAATCAAACAATGCCGAACTTCCATCATTTAATACGCCAGGAATTAATCTGCCAATGGCATCAACCATTACTGCTGCGGCTAATTCGCCGCCACTTAATACATAATCGCCTATTGAAATTTCTTGTGTAATGAAATGTTCACGAAGTCTTTCATCTACGCCTTTGTAATGCCCACAAAGGATAATTAAATTTTTTTTTAAGGATAAATGATTGGCTGTTTTTTGATTGAATGTTTTTCCATCAGGCGTCATGTAAATTATTTCATCATAATTGCGTTGGCTTTTTAAATCATTAATGCAATTGACAATGGGTTCAATCATCATTACCATTCCAGCTTCACCACCAAAAGCATAATCATCAATTTGTTTGTAATTTCCAATTCCATACGGACGAAGATTTACTACATTAACCGTTAGCAAACCTTTATCAGCAGCACGTTTCATTATACTATGCTGAAAAGGCGATTGCAATAAATCAGGAACAATGGAAATGATATCGATATGCATAGCGAAGAAAGATTTTATTTGCAAATTGCAAAGTAAGTAACATTTTTATTGAAGTTTGCAGATACTAGGAATGTTTTAAAATTCGTGTTAAAGAATTATTTTTTATAACTTTGGATAAACTAAAAACTTTTATGTTACAATATATTCATGATAGCAATGGTAACACTTCGGGTGTTTTTATTCCGATAGAAGAATGGAATAAATTAAAATCTCATTTCCCAATTTCAGATTCAATAGAATTTGAAAGCCCTAATTGGCATCAACAAATTGTAGCCGAGCGATTTGAAGAATATGGCAAGAATCCTTCTAATGTTGAATCGTGGGATGAATTACAAAAGAGATTGAAGAAATGAAATATCGTTTCTTGTTTACTAAAGAAGCTTCAAAAGATATTGAATCTGTGTTTAGTTGGTATAAAGAACAGCAAACTGAATTAGGGTATAAATTTTTATCAGATTTGAATTTTACTTTAGAAAAACTAACCAATGATAAAATAGAATTTCAGAAATATATGGGCGAAATAAGAAAAATAAGATTGCAATCTTTTCCATTTACAATTTATTTTCAAAAAAAATCAGATGATTTATTAATTGTGATTGGGGCAGTATTGCATCAAAAAGAATCTTTTGTTAAATTGAAAAAGAGGTTTAAGAAATAAAGATTTTCTTCACCATTTCTTTATCCAACAACAATTGATTTTTCAAAGCCTCTAACCCATCAAATTTTTGTTCATTTCGAATAAATTTATGAAAGAAAATTTTTATAGTTTCATCATAAATATTAAAATTAAAATCAAAAATATTTACTTCAATAGTTTGCCCAATACCTTTTACAGTTGGGCGATTGCCAATATTCAGCATGCCGTTAAATTTACCCTTGCTACATTCAATTTTTACAGCATAAACACCATCGGCAGGTATTAATTTTTCGGATAATAATGGTTTGATATTAGCTGTTGGATAGCCAATAGTTCTACCCAATTGTTTCCCTTCGGTTACTGTTCCAATTAATGTGTATTCATGATTTAATAATTTATTGGCTTCTTCAATTTTTTCAGAAGCGATAAATTGTCGGATAGCAGTTGAGCTGATAGCAATTTCATCTTCCACTTGTTTTTCTAATTCAATTACATCAAATCCAAATTTTAATCCTGCTGTTCGCAACATTGTTCCATTTCCTTTTCGTTCATTTCCAAAATGATGATTAAAACCAACTACTATTTTTTTTGGATGAAAATTATTTACCAAAAATTTCTCGATATAATCATCAGCAGAAATTTTTGAAAAATCAAGCGTAAATGGCACATACACCAAATGATGAATGCCTGTTGATTTTAATAATTCAGTTTTTTCATCAGGCGTACTTAATATTTTTAAATCACTTTGGTGGCTTTGTAATACATGTTTGGGATGCGGATGAAAAGTTATCAAAATGCTTTCACCATCTATTTCATCAGCCATTGTTACCAATTGTTTCAAAATAGATTGATGTGCTGAATGAACGCCATCAAAAGTGCCAACAGTGATAACTGTGTTTTTAAAATCAGGTAAATTTTCTAAACCAAAATGTACTTGCATAAAACTGGTAACAAATAATTAGTTAATGTTTTTGGTTGAAATTTCTGCTACTGATTTTCTATCTTTTATGAACCAAAGCATTGCTATTACTAGATAAAATAGACTTGCTATTACATGAAGATAAACATTATCAGTTGATTTAAGTGCTAATGAACTTGCAACAATTAATGCACTCCATAATAAAATACTTTGCATGGGTATAAATACAATTGTGGTGATTACGGGTAATAAATACCAAGGATTTACTACAGGGAACAATGCGTAAAAAAGAATTAAAAAAATAGCCACTATCGTGATGACTGAAAGTTCGTTCTGATTTCTTTTTCGCCATGCTAACAAACATAAAACTGAAATTGAAATGGCTGTAAATAATCGGCTGACAATAGCTATTGTGAAG
>JBEANU010000371.1:0-5062 GCA_041165265.1 Bacteroidota bacterium
GAATACAATTCCTTCAAAGGAAATGCTTACGGTTTAGCCAATACACTGCTGCAAACAGCTATTTTAAAACCAAAAATAAAAAGTAAAAAAGTAAATAACCTTTACTTCACGGGCCAACTAACAGTTCCTGGTCCTGGCGTTCCGCCTGCATTAATCAGTGGTGAAGTAGTTGCAAAATATATTTTAAAGGATTCATTAAACATATAGACACATAGATTTTTCAGTAGAAATAAAATCTGACGTGCTTTTAAAAAAATGAGGAAACTAAAGCGAAGCTTTCTATGATTTTCTAAATCATTCTGAAAGTTTTAAGACAAAAAAAATAGGAAAATAAATTTTCAAAATATAGAACCACAGCTGATTTCAAAAAGAAATCTACTGTGCCTATGTGTTAAAAAAAAAATTATGACTAACATTCAACTCTACAACAAAGTTTGTTTTGAAAACAGCAAAACGATTACAGAGCGCTACAGCACTTCGTTTTCATCAGCCATTAAATTGTTGAGTAAAACTATGCATGATGCTATTCATGGCATTTATGGTTTTGTTCGTTTAGCTGATGAAATTGTTGACACTTTTCATGATGCCGATAAAGAAAATTTGTTGGCTGAATTCAAAACTGAAACGTACAAAGCCATTGAACAAAGAATTTCATTAAATCCTGTTTTGCATGCGTTTCAACTAACAGTGCATAAATACCAACTTGAACAAAGTTTGATTGAAGCATTTTTTAAGAGTATGGAAATGGATTTGCATAAAAGTAAATACACTACTGTAGCAGAATACAACGAATATATTTATGGTAGTGCTGAAGTAGTGGGCTTGATGTGTTTGCAAGTATTTTGCAATGGTGATAAAATAAAATATGAGCAACTTAAACCTTCAGCGCAGGCATTGGGAGCGGCTTTTCAGAAAATTAATTTTTTAAGAGATGTAAAGGATGATTTCAGTCAACTCAACCGAACTTATTTTCCTAATGTTGATTTTAATCATTTTGATGAAATTGAAAAACAAAAAATTGTTGAAGATATTGAAATTGATTTTCAAAATGGTTTGAAGGGAATAAGCCAATTGCCTGTGGGTAGCCGCTTTGGAGTATTTGTGGCTTATAAATATTATTACTCATTGTTTAAAAAAATAAAACAATTACCAGTAAAAGCAATTCAACATGAAAGAGTTAGAGTACCTGATTTTGATAAAGTACTAATAATTTTCAAGTCGTACTTTCGTTATAAGTTTCAATTGTTGGCATAAAAAAGTTATTGGTAAATACAATTAATATCGTGGAGAAAAAAAATAGTCAAGTAATTTTGGTTAATGAAAATGATGAGCAAATTGGTGTGATGGAAAAAATGCAAGCACATCATGAAGGCTTGTTGCATCGAGCTTTTTCAGTATTTGTATTAAATGATGAAAACAAAATGCTGCTTCAAAAACGAGCAGCCGATAAATATCATAGTGCTAATCTTTGGACAAATGCTTGTTGCAGTCATCCTATGCCCGAAGAAAATATTATTGATGCTGCTAATAGAAGAGTGAAAGAAGAATTAGGGATGCAAATAAAAAATTTTGAAAACCTTTTTTCGTTTCAGTATAAAGCAGAGTTAGAAAATAATTTAATAGAACATGAATTGGATTATGTATTGTGGGCTGTTAGTAATGAAAAAGCAAATTTAAATTTGGAAGAAGCAAGCGAAGTAAATTATTTTTCAAAAGATGAAATTAAGAAATGGTTGGCTTTAAACCCTGAACAGTTCACTGCTTGGTTTAAATTGATTTTTCCGAAAATTGAAAATAGATTTTAGAAATAGCCACAAAGGCACTAAGGCTCAAATATTTTTTAGGTATAATTTTTAGCGGCTTGGTGTATTTGTGATAAAAAAATGAATTTTATGTTGTTAAATGTTTTAGTGTTTTTACTTACTTTTTTATTGATGGAGTTTGTAGCATGGAGTGCTCACAAATATGTGATGCACGGCTTGCTTTGGCAATTGCATGCGGATCATCACAAAAAAGATGAAGAAGGTTTTTTTGAAAAAAATGATGCCTTCTTTTTGATTTTTTCAATCCCAAGTTTCTTGTGTTTTTTGTTTGGTGCATTAAATCAAAATACTATTTTAGTCAGCATAGGTATTGGCATTGCCGCTTATGGCTTGTGCTATTTTTTGGTGCATGATATTTTTATTCATCAACGATTTAAAATTTTACGAAACAGCAATAATCGATATTTACGAGCTGTAAGAAGAGCACATAAAATGCATCACAAGCACTTAGGAAAATTTCAGGGCGAATGTTTTGGAATGCTTTTGTTTCCAATAAAATTTTGGGAAGAGGCTGGTGATAAAAAGAAAATCATGTAATGAATTTGCCTGAAAAATATTACTACTTACTCATTGATTTAGCATCATTTGCTTTTCCATTTTTATTTTCATTTCATCCAAAAATAAAATTTTATAAAGATTGGAAATTTTATTTGCCTTCACTTTTCATTACTGCTTTGCTTTTTATTATTTGGGATGAATGGTTTACCAGAATGCACGTTTGGGCTTTCAATCCAAAATATTTAGTTGGAATTTATTTGGGTAAATTGCCTTTAGAAGAAATTTTATTCTTTCTATTAATACCGTATTGCTTGAGTTTTATGCATCATTGTTTGCCTTCAGGATTCAATGTTTCAAAAGAAAAATTCAATTTTAAATTGCTGAATGTAATTATTGGAATAGTAATTCTGACAGTCGGAATCATCAGTATTCATAAATGGTACACAGGTTTTACTTTTTTACTGACAGGATTATTTTTGATTTTAATTTCACTGCAACAAAAAATAAAAATTAATTGGTTGCAGTTTTGGGTAACCTATTTATTAGGACTCATTCCATTTTTTATTGTGAATGGCCTACTCACTTCCATTCCTATTGTTACTTATAATAATGCTGAGAATTTAGGGATAAGGCTTACAACAATTCCTATTGAAGATACGGTTTATAATTTGTTGTTGTTTGCAGGAAATATTGTTGGTGTGCAAATTTTAAAATCGGAATAGAAAAACATTCCTCATAAACACATTGGTATTATTAGCTTTTGTCATTCAATTCAATTTATGATTTCAGTTTAAATTCTTCAGGCAAATTCAACACAATTAATTTTTGCATTAAGAACTTGCACCAATGCCATACCGAATGGCTTCTTCAAGCATAGTAAGATGTATATCTTTTAATGATTTAAATTTAATGCAATAACCACTTACACTTGCTTTACCAATGGTTGTTTTGTAGGTATCAATTAAATATTTTTTATTTTCAATACCCATAATGTACACTGATATTCCGCCTGTATTAGCACTTAAACCAATTTGATAAAACTCTCTTTCGGTACCATTTGCATATTTTATGGTATATGTTCCGTAACCAATATTGGGGTTTGAAACAATTTTACCATGTGCATCTTTTCCATCTAAAAACCATAATTTGCAATTCGGCATTATTTTAATGATGAAGCCATGCAATGCAATCATATCAATACTTTTTAATTCAGGTTGATTAGTAATATATTGTTTGATTTGCTCTTGTATGTTCATGGTAAATTATTGAAAAAGGTTTGATGAAATTTAGGGTGATAATTTTTTTTCGTTTACTTTATATATATGTTTTATTACTCCTTTAAAATAAAATTTTACAAAATACTAAGCTCATAAAACTCAGGAGCATAGCATACTTCGGTAAGATATAAAGCACAACCAGGCACAGCAAAACTAACTTTAGGTTTGTTTTTAGTAGCTACAATTTCTTTAAATTCATCAACTGTATAAATGCCTCTTCCTGCTTTTATCATAGTGCCTACTAAGCCTTTAATCATGCCTCGTAAATATCTATCGGCTTTAATAGTAAATAAAATTGAATCCTTATCAGGCATTGTCCATTCAGCAAAATCTATTCTGCAAAATGTAGTTTTATTATCCGCTTTGCGTTTACAAAAAGCTTCGTAATCATGATAAGTGGTAAGACTTTTTGCACAAGCATTCATCACATCCAAATTCAATCTGCCATAATGAAAATAGTACGACCGATTATATAAGTATGGATTTTTTTCGTAGTGAATTAAATATTGATATTCCCGTTGTATAGCATCAAATCGGGTATGAAAATTATCAGGTACTTGTCTTAAATTTTTTACCGAAATATCGGGCGGCAACATAAAATTTAATCTTCGAATAAAATCTTTTGGCAACTCTACATCACTATTAAAATGAGCGTAGGTTTGTTTTATATGTACACCAGCATCGGTGCGGCTTGCACCCACTAAAATCATTTTTTGCTGATATAGTGTAGAAACATTTTTTTCTAGTAATTCTTGCACACTAATAGCATTGGGTTGATTTTGCCAACCATGATAATTAGTACCATCAAACGCTATTTCGATTACGTATCGCATTTTTTAAAACATATAGATATATAGAAAGACAAAACTATGTATCTGGTAAAGCTCTAAATAACTCATTTACAAATGTTTGTTGACCATATTTAAAAATATTGGAAGAGTTAAAATTAATAATAACTCCTTTAGGGGCATTTAATAGTTTCATATAAGTTAAAAGCTGAGACTGATAAATTGGTATTAGTTCGCTAACTGCTTTTAATTCAACAACTAAACATTTTTCAACAAACAAATCGCATCTGAAATTTATATCCAATTCTTTCTCTCTTTACACAAGAGGAATTTTCATCTCTGTTAAAAAATTTATTTTTCTATGATTTAACTCTTCTTTCATACATGCATGATAAACACTTTCCAGCATCCCTTGCCCAATATGTTTATGAACTGTGATTGCAGCACCAATTACCTGATAACTTAAATCATCTAAATATTTTTTAGAAATAGTTTTCATCCTTAAATACCTATGTGTTTAAAAAAGAAAAAAAGTTATTACAAATTTTCATACACAATAGCCGCTCCTTGACCTACACCTACACACATTGTAGCAGCGCCATATTTACCATTTCTTTTTTTCAATTCGTGTAATAATGTAGTGGATATTCTTGCACCGCTACAACCCAACGGATGC
>JBEANU010000372.1:0-7303 GCA_041165265.1 Bacteroidota bacterium
TTTTTTCTAATGCGTAGCGTTAGAGATTTTTTATCATTGAAAGTCTCTAAATGTAATACAGTAGTGTGTTAGCGGCAAATATCGAATTTCAAAAATAGTCTAATGAGTAATTTGGGATAAATCTTTTTATCCTTATCTCCATTTTTAGAGGAAATTCAAAATTAGTTTTTTATTTTATTTTTTTTATTGCCAACTCTTCGAAGCCAATCGGTTCATTTTTTTTACATCAACGTATGTAAAACCAAACTCCATCACCACTTTTCCTTCTAACAAATAACAACCATTACCAGCAAAAGGAAATGCTTTTGCCGATGGCGGAAAGTGAACCGTATCAATCCATTCACCATCTAAATCAATAAAAGTTCCGAAACTCATCTTGTCCCCTTTTGATGTCCAGGTTCGCTTTTCAGCAATTTTATAACCAACGATGGATACTATTTTACCAATGCATTTTTTTAATTCACTAGCTTTTAATAATGTAGGGATTTCATCTTTTAATAACATAAATGAGGAGCACAATGGAAAGCCTAATAATTCAATTTCATCAAAAGCATCATCTAACCAAGTGTGTTGAAGGGCTGGCAACTGAAATTGTTTGGGCTTGATGTCAAACAATTCTTTGTGTGGCGATTTTTTTTTTGGATTGATAAACAAATGTGCTTGCCATAATAATTCCTTTTTACTTTTTTTGGTGAATGAAAAACCACCAACACGAATCAACAAAATCATTTGTTCTAATGAAATAGCAGTCCTTTTGATGAAGTCATACAAATCAATATACAAGCCATTTACAGCTCGTTCGTTTAATAAAATCTGAATGGTTTTTGATTCAATTTCATTAATCATTTGCAAGCCTAAAAAAATTGTTTTGCCTTTGATGCAGCAAACTACATCGCTTTCATTTACACATGGGGCTATGATTTTTGCACCCTGCATTCTTGCTTCATGCACATACAATTCATTCCGATAAAATCCGCCACCATTGTTGAGTACAGCAGTCATGTATTCTAAAGGAAAATAAGCTTTCAAATACAAAGCTTGAAAACTTTCAACCGCATAACTTGCTGAATGTGCCTTTGAAAATGCATAATTAGCAAAGCTTTCAATCTGATTCCAAATTTCTGTAATCGCTTTTTCCGAATGATTTTTCAATCTACAATTCTCAAAAAATTTTTCTTTCACCACATGAAATTCATTTCGTTGTTTGAATTTCCAACTCATTCCTCTCCTCAAATAATCAGCATCAGCCAATGAAAGTCCAGCAAATTTGTGTGCTACTTTTATCACATCTTCTTGATAAACCATCACTCCATAGGTTTCCTTCAAAATTTCATATAGCTCTGGTAATGCTTGTTGTGCCTTGTTTCTGCGTTCTTCATTTCTATAACGCAAAATATATTCGTTCATCATTCCGCTTTTACTTACCCCCGGGCGAATGATAGAACTTGCTGCCACCAATCTTAAATAATCATCAGCTTGTAGTTTTGAAAGTAACATTCTCATAGCTGGCGATTCAATGTAGAAGCAGCCAATGCACTTTCCTTCGCTCAATAATTTCTTAACCTTTTCATCCGTTTTAAATTTATCAATGTCATGAATATCTACTTCAACACCCTGATTTTGATTAATTATTTCTATGGCATCTTTTATTTTTCCTAAACCACGTTGACTCAAAATATCAAATTTTGCTAAGCCATAATCTTCAGCTTCCACCATACTAAATTGTGTAGTAGGATAACCTTTTGGCGGCAGAAATGTAGCAGTGTAAGTAGTTATAGGTTTGTCTGAAATAATAATTCCACTGGCATGAATACTTAAATGGCTTGGTTTATCTGCAATAAGTTGACTGTATTGCAATACCAATTTCCCCATCGAATCAGCATCCTTCCAATTTTCAGCTTGTTGCAATTTATCAATTTCACGAGGCGGTAAACCAAACACTTTTCCTAATTCACGAATCACGGCATCTTTCTGAAACGTAGCGTAAGTAGCTAATAAAGCGGTTCTTTCCGTTCCAAATCTATCGAAAATATATCGGGTAATATCATCTCTATCTGTCCAATTAAAATCAATATCAAAATCGGGCGGATTGTTTCTGTGAATATTTATAAAGCGTTCAAAATATAAATCCAAATCAATTGGGTCAACATCTGTGATGCGTAACAAGTAAGCAACCATGCTGTTTGCACCGCTGCCTCTTCCAACATAAAAATATTTTTTGCTTTGTGCATAGTTTACAATATCCCAATTAATTAAAAAGTAGGAAGTAAAATTCATTTGCTTAATTACCTTCAATTCATTTTCAACTCTTTCAATAATTTGCGGTGAAACTTTTTTGTAGCGATACTGAATTCCTTTCATGCATTCTCTTCTCAGTAGTTCAACATCTTCTTCTAAACTCTGGGTATAAAATTTTAAATTTTTATTACTCAGTTTTCCAATTTCAAAATTTACATTACACTCTTTCAATAATCTTTCAGTGTTATCAATTATAAATTCATAATCTTCAAAAGCCTTTACCAGATAATCTTTCAGAGGAATTATTTCATCTGGCGAAGTTTGTTCTTCTTTGGGCAATTTACTTAGTAATACATTTTGGTCAATGGCTCTTAACAAACGATGTGTATTAAAATCACTTTTAGAAATGAATGTTGCTGAATGCAAAACCACTAGTTTATTCTTCAATTTTTCAACATCAATAAATTGTAATTGCAACAATTCCTTTTCGTGAACACCAATAAATTCATTGGGTTGTAAATCAGCAAACTTCATCATCAAACTTTTATCGCTTACCGCATCATTATCTTCTCCAACAGAGAAAAATGGTGTTTGATGATGAAGTGCTTCAAAGTTTTTCAATGGATAAATCACAAAAACATTTTCAAATGTTGGTGCTTTTTTTTCAAATTTTTTATGCTGATGAAGATGAAAAGAAAGATGCTCATTCAATTTTTTAAAGCCTTCATTATTTTTAGCAATCCCAATATATTGTTGTTGAATTCCATTTCTAAAATCTATACCCACATTTACTTTCATACCATATTCATGGCTCAATCGTAATGATTCTAAAACGGCTGATGTGTTATTTATGTCAGCAATTACATAACTATTAAAGCCATTATTTTTAATAGTTAATAAAAGTTGTTGCGGTGAATAAATACCGTAACCAACACTAAAATAGGAATGACAATTCAGTAACATTTTTCATTTTTAAAAAATTTTAAATTCGGACAAATTTGGAATTCAATTCCAAATTTGTCCATTTTTTATATTATCTTTGAAGCATGATTCAACGTAATTCAATAAAACGATTAAAATTATTGGCTACTAAATTTAGAGTAGTAGCTGTGGTTGGTCCTAGGCAATCAGGCAAAACCACTATTTGCAAAACAGCATTCCCGAAGAAGCCTTATGTTTCATTGGAAAATCCTGATATAGCAAAATTTGCAACTGACGACCCAAGAAGTTTTTTAATGCAATTTAAAAATGGAGCTATCATTGATGAAGCTCAACGAGTGCCTGAATTGTTTTCCTATCTGCAACAAATAGTAGATGATAAAAACAAAGCTGGCATGTTCATTTTGAGTGGCAGCAATAATTTTTTGATGCAACAAAATATTACTCAATCATTAGCTGGCAGAGTAGCGTATTTGCATTTGTTACCACTTTCATTAATTGAATTACAACAAGCTAAATTACTGAAAGCTGATTATACACAGCACATTTTCAAAGGCTCCTACCCTGAAATTATCAGCAAGAAAATTGCACCAACTGATTGGTATCCAAACTATATAAACACTTATGTAGAAAGGGATGTAAGGCAATTAAAAAACATTAGCAACTTAGGTTTGTTTATGAAATTGATACGATTATGCGCTGGCAGAGTTGGGCAAATTTTAAATGTACATTCATTAGCAAATGATTGTGGCATTGATAACAAAACAGTGAATTCATGGCTGCATATTTTGCAAAGTAGTTACATTATTTATTTGCTTAAACCCTATTACAACAATTACAACAAACGAATTTTGCAATCGCCTAAATTATATTTTTATGATACGGGTTTAGCCTGTTCGTTGTTGGGAATTACATCGGCTGATATGCTGGATAATCATGCTTACAAAGGGCATTTGTTTGAAAATTTTATTATTTTAAATCAACTCAAAAACCGCTTCAATAATGGTTTGCAAGATGATTTATATTATTGGAGAGATAAAACAGGAAACGAAATTGATTTACTGATTGATTCACCTAAAAAGCCAACCGCTGTTGAAATTAAATCAGGCGCTACTATCAATAATGATTACTTTAAATCATTGCTTTACTTAGATAATATTTCAAAGAACAAAATCAATATGCAGGTTTGTTATACAGGAAATTCAAATCAAACCCGTAGTAATAATATTGAAATAAAACCTTGGAAGTTGTTTATTTAAGCTGTATTCAAACATTTATAAACATTAATTGTAAAAAACACAAAATGGACAAATTTGGAATCAGATTCCAAATTTGTCTATTTTACTTTCTTGTTTTTTTTACCAAATCACCAATAGTTTTTATTCCGTTAAATGGATTCACAAACGAATGTTTCCGTATCTGCATCGCCGAAGCTCGTTGCACAGCATCAATTCCATAGCGGTTTCTAAGCTTATCCATTGCATCATACAACATTATTTTTTCTCTCATGTCGTCAAACAAATTGAACTGATAATTGCCTTGCACTAAATGACTGAATCGAATACCAATCAGCCTTACCAATAATCTTTTTTGAAAAAGCTTATCAAATAATTCTTTCGTTTTTTCAATTAAAGTGTGGTCTAAAGCAGTATAAGCAATACGGCTTTGCATAGTGTAAGTATTAAAATCAGAATACCGAATTTTTACCGTAACACATGATGTTAATTTATTTTCGCTACGTAATTGATACGTTAATTTTTCCGTCATGCTAATCATCATTTGCTTCAAAAAAGTAACATCAATCGTATCTTTATCAAACGTACTTTCCGTTGAAATTGATTTGCGTTCATCATACGGCTCAACTGGTGAAACATCAATCCCATTTGCCTTTCGCCAAATCATCAAACCATTTTCACCCAATACTTGGTGCATTAATTCCATCGGCATTTCCTGAATCGTTTTTATTTTTTCAACGCCCATATTTCTTAGCAATTGATATGTTTTATCGCCCACCATCGGAATTTTTTTAATCGAAAGCGGAGCTAAAAAATCTTTTTCATTACCATGAATTATTTCCAATTGTCCGTTTGGCTTTGCTTGCCCAGTACCAATTTTCGCCACTGTTTTATTCGATGACATCGCTAACGAAATCGGTAACGCTGTTTCTTTAATAATCCGCTGACGCAGTTCGGTAGCGAATTTGAAGCAACCAAAAAATTTATCCATGCCAGTTAAATCCATATAAAATTCATCAATCGATGTTTTTTCATACACCGGCACAGTTTCTTTAATAATATCAGTAATGATATTGGAATAATAACTGTATTGCTCATGATCGCCTTTAATCACCAACGCTTCGGGGCAAAGTTGCCTTGCCATTTTCATACTCATGCCCGAATGAATACCAAATGTTCGAGCCTCATAACTACACGATGCCACCACACCCCTATCGCTTGTACCACCTACCAATACAGGCTTTCCGTTCAATGACGGATTTATTTTTCGTTCTACCGAAACAAAAAATGTATCCAAATCCATGTGTGAAATAGTTCTGTTCAGCATATTATTTTTTATTTTTTTTAGGGCGGCAAACGGGCTATTCGCTTGTATCTTTTTTGCGCCTTACTATCTTCTTTGCTTAAATTATAGCTTTATATATTAGGCGCAAAAAAGGATACCGCTGCTATCCCTGCCGCATCCGTAGCATTTTAAAATTCATTTTTCAATTTCAAAATTATTTTTACCTTTGATACAAATAGTAACAATTTGTAGTTACGTAAAGTATCATTAAAAATGAAACCAACAAAAATATTTTTAGGCAGCAACATTAAGTTTTTGCGAAATCAAAAAAGTAAAAGTCAGGAAGACTTAGCCACAGCATTAGAGATGACAAGAGGGAAATTAAACAGCTATGAAAATGGCATTCGTAGCAATATGCCCAATGAAGATTTAATTGCAGTAGCCGATTATTTTAAAATAAGTGTGGATGCTTTATTAAAGCATGATTTGAGTAAAATAGGTGAATTCAAACTAAAGCAATTGCAATCAGGAAATGATGTTTTTATAACAGGCTCAAAATTACGCATATTGGCTACTACTGTTGATTCAAACAATATTGACAACATTGAAATAGTGCCCATAAAAGCACGTGCAGGCTATGCTTTAGGTTTTTTTGATCCATCATATATTGAATCATTACCCAAATTTCAATTGCCCGTAATCACCAGCCGTGAACGAAAATATCGCATGTTTCAAATTGAAGGAGATAGCATGTTGCCCATCCCTGATAAATCGTATGTATTGGCTGAATATGTTGAAAATTGGACAGACATAAAAGATGAATACGCTTACATTATTCTAACTAAAAATGATGGAATAGTTTTCAAAATAGCCTTCAACCAAATTAAAAAGAAAAGGAATTTATTGCTTCGTTCATTAAATCCTCAATACAAAGATTATGAAGTAAATATTAGTGAAGTGCAAGAAATTTGGAAATTTGTAAGCTATATCAGCAATCAATTGCCCGAAGGCGGATTAACATTAGAGAACATTAGTAGCATTTTAAAAGATGTAAAAAGCGAAGTATTGAAAATGAAAAGGACAGATATTAATTAGGTTCGCAAAAAAGCCGATTCAAAAAATTTGAATCGGCTTTTTAAATTTAAAATCAATTTTCAAATTATTTTTTCTTCAATTGAAGTATCGAAAAATCTGAATCTTCTTTTACAATTGTATTCACTAATTTTCCTAATCCATCAATTTCCATTACCACTTCATCGCCTGCTTGTAGCCATTGTTCTGGGTAATTGGGGTCGTTCAGTTTTCCTGTTCCATTCAATTCTAAAAAACAACCAGTACCTACAGTTCCGCTTCCTATTACATCACCAGGCCAAATTGTTACACCATAAGCACAGCGTTCAATAATTTCTGCAAATGTCCAATCCATATCACCCACATTGCCTTCACTCACTAATTTACCATTTACCCAACAACGCATTTTTAAATTATAATTATTGCCTGTGTGCCCATCTTTACAAGGTATTTTATATTGTTCCAACTCATCTAACGTAACCAACATCGGACCAATTACAGTTGAAAAATCTTTGCCTTTTGCAGGGCCTAAATT
>JBEANU010000373.1:0-9863 GCA_041165265.1 Bacteroidota bacterium
TATTATCATAAATAGCAAAAGCCCACATACCATTGAATTGCAGCACACAATCAGTTTTCCAATAATCGTAGGCAGCAATAATTACTTCGGTATCTGTTTGGGTTTTGAATTGATAACCTACTTTTTTTAATTCGATTTTTATTTCGGTATAATTATAAATTTCGCCGTTGTAGGTAATGGTATATCTACCTAAATATTGCATGGGTTGTTTTCCATTTTCCGATACATCAATGATGGATAATCGTTGATGCCCAAATGCAAAATTTTGATGATAAAAAAAACCGCTGTCATCGTTTCCTCGATGAGCAGCGGCTTTTGTAATTTTTTCAATATCAGCGGCTAATACAGGTGTATTGTTCTTATTAATAATGCCTGCTATGCCACACATATTTATTTCAAAGCATAAATTCGTTCAATAATTTCAACCACTTTTAATCCTTCTAAAGCATTGGTGGTAGCTGTTGATTTGCCTGTGAGTGTATCCACCACATTTTCAATTACAAAATGATGATTGGCTGCACTGCCTTTGTATTGACCATAATCGTTAGGCGGATTGCAAGGTGGTAAAGTAGGCATTGTATAATCTTTCACATGGCAATATTCAACCACATCCATGTATTGTCCGCCAACTTTTATGCTTCCCTTCTCTCCTATCACAGTCATGCTGCTTTCTAAATTTTTATCCCACATGCTGGTTGAATAATTTAAAATGCCCATGCCGCCATTTATAAAATTAAAACTTACCGAGCCGCTATCTTCAAAGGGTGTGTAAGCATGATTAAAATTATTGAATCGTGCATTTACATCTTTTATATCGCCAAAAACCCAATACATAATATCTAAAAAATGGCTGAATTGTGTGAATAACGGACCGCCATCTAAATCTAAAGTTCCTTTCCATCCACCTTTTTTATAATAGCGTTCATCCCTATTCCAATAACAATTTATTTGAACCATGAATATTTTACCTAATCGTTCTTCATCAATTATTTGTTTTAACCAAGCCGATGGCGGACTATAACGATTTTGCATCACACAAAATACTTGCTTATGAGCTTGTAATGATTTATAAATTACTTGTTCGCATTCAGCTTTTGTAAGCCCCATTGGTTTTTCAACTACTACATGGCAAGCGTTTTCTAAAGCTTTAACTGCATGAATAGCATGAAAACCATTTGGTGTACATACATTTACCACATCAGCTTTTATTCCTGATGCTAAAAAAGCTTCAATTGAAGAAAAGTAAGGAACTTTATACTCCGTATCAACAAATGATTTTAATTCCTCATTTATATCAATAGCGGCTACTAGTTCACAATGCTCGTTTTTACGAACCATTTCAGCATGGCGTTTTCCAATATGCCCTAATCCAACTACGGCAAATTTAATTTTTGACATCTATTTTTTGTTTTTTATATTTTGTTAATACCCATAATAAAATGGTAAATAGGCTAGCTAAAATAACCGTTGCAAGCATTAATAGGGTAATATTATATTCTTGAAATTCAAATAAAAATACGATAAAAAATACGTTTACTAATCCTAATACAAATGTGGATTGAAGGTGTGATAAGCCAAGCTCTAGCAATTTATGATGAACATGAATTTTATCAGCATGAAATGGAGATTTTTTATGACTTAATCTAACAATAAAAACACGAAGTAAGTCATAAATTGGAATAATCATAATTCCGAAAGCAACTACTGGAGCGGTGTGTAACTTATTTTCAAATGGAGCTGAATGATTTAAATTAATGAATTCAAAAGTTAAAAATGAAATAATAGTACCCATTAAAAGTGAGCCTGTATCACCCATAAATATTTTTGCAGGTGTGATGTTGTATCTTAAAAAAGACAATAATGCTCCCATTACTGATAATGAAAAAATCAATAATTGTGCACCTATTTCACCAACATTATAAAACCAAGCCGCATAAGCTGATATAACTATAAAACTGATGGTACCAGCCAAGCCATCAATACCATCAATCAAATTAAAAGCATTTATTATGAGCACCATGGTTAGTATTGAAAATGCGATACTGGTTTCTAAGGGTAAATTATTTATTCCGAATACACCACCAAATGAAGTGATTCTAATATCACCTACCCAAACAATAACAATTGCAGTTATAAACTGACCTATGAATTTAGTAAATGCTGAAAGCACAATGATATCATCCTTAATTCCTAAAAAAAATAAAATAAGCATTCCTGCTAAAAGATATTGTAATTCAGGAAATTTTGTAACATCACAAAATATCAAACTTGTAATGGTTATGCCTGCAAAAATTGAAAGTCCGCCTAATGTGGGCACAACACTTTTATGCAATTTTCTTGAATTAGGTTCATCAAATAAATGCTTAATTTTTGCAACTTTAATGATGGATGGAATGGCTACATATGTTACACAAAACGATAAACCAAATGCGATTAAAGATAAGAAGGATTGAAAATTGGATATTTTAAGGAATAGTAGCACTACTTTAGGTTTTTTTTTATCGGCTGCAAATATAGTTTAAATAATCATTTATTAAATAAGTAAAAAAAAAAAGCACATTGGTCATTATGCAATTAAGTTAATTAACATTTTAATACTTGCTTTAAAAACACTACATCAATATTCAAACAAATATTTTTTTAAATTGCTACGTTAGTATCAGTTAAATGTAATTAATTTGCTTCCATATATTTTATCATGAAAATTTTTCTGACTTTAATTATTCTAATTTCATTTTTAGTTCCCATAAAAATATTTGCTACCCATAATAGAGCAGGTGAAATTTCATACAAACATATTTCGAATAACACGTATGAAATTTCAATTATAGTTTATAATAAAAACAGATTTACATCACCAACACCAGTTTTTTACAGATATGCTTTAGAAGATGTAAAATGGGGCGATGGCGATTCGGCAAAGGTTTGGAAAACAGATTCACTAATCATTTGCGATTCAATTATTAGAAACACTTATACTACTAGGCACACCTACCCTGGCCCTGGAAAATACACCATTTGTTGGGGCGAAAAAAACAGAAATGGTGGTATTTGCAACATCAAAAACTCAGACCAAGTAGCGTTTTATTTACAAAGTGAATTAGAATTTCCTGACCCACAATTTTTAGGATATAATAACAGTGTTCAATTTTTAAATTCACCCGTAACCTTTGCGCATGTTGGCATTCCGTACAGATATAATTCAAATGCTTTTGATATTGATGGTGATAGTTTAGCTTACGAATTAGCTACACCAATGCTTAATTGTGGTGTTCCTATTTCAAATTTAATTTACACATTTCCAACCGGTTTAACATTAAATGCCAAAACGGGTGAAATCATCTGGACATCAAATCTTTGTTGCATGGTAAATATTGCTTTTTGGGTAAAAGAATACCGAAAATTACTCAACGGAAAAGTAAAATATGTGGGTAAAACATTACGTGATATGCAGATAATTGTAACTTGTAACAACAATCATCAGCCCATTATCAATAACATAAATGAAATTTGTGCCTATGCTGGTGAAACTATTACTCAAAAAATTATTGCTACTGATATTGATACTTTTCAATACTTAAATTTATCAGCCAATGGCGCACCATTTACCAATGTGGTTGCACATCCTGCCACTTTTGTAACTACATCCCCCAATCATATTATCAATGGTACATTCAGTTGGCAAACGGATTGTAAGGATATCAGGCCACAGTTTTATCAAATCGTTTTTAAAGCCGTTGATTCAACCCTTGGTGATGGCAGTTGCAGTAATTTTTCATTGAACGATTATTATACATGGCGTATTTTTTTATTACCTCCACCTCCTCAAAATGTTGTAGCAACGCAAGTTCAGCAACATATTCGTGTAAGTTGGCAATCACCTTATTCATGCTCAGTATCACCCAAATTCAAATATTTTTCAGTATGGCGAAAAATTGGTTGTGAGCCTGAAACTATTGATAGTTGTGAACAAGGACTAGGAAACTCAAATTATACTTTAATCGCCAATAAAATTTTTAATTATTTATATGATGATTTTAATGTAGTAAAAGGTCAAACCTATTCCTACAAAATTGCGGCTGAGTTTAATGATTTATCACCTAGTGGTCAGCCATATAATGCCTTTAGTGGCGCCCCTTCACGTCAAGCTTGTGCCTCATTAAAATTAGATGTGCCGGTTATTTTAAATGTAAGCGTTTTACAAACAAACCCAGCAAATGGTGAAATTTTTATTCGATGGAGCAAACCAAGTTTATTTGATTTTGATACGCTTGCACATCAGCCACCTTATACTTTTGAGCTGTATCACGGCACTACAGCTAATTCAATAAATACAAAAATAAACACATCCACTTTTAATTCGTTTCATCAAATTAATTTACCTACCGATACTTCATTTTTACATCAAAATATTGATACCCGAAATGATAAACATTTTTATGAAGTACGATTTTTTGCCAACACAAAATCAGATAGTATAGGTTCATCAGATGTGGCATCATCAGTGTATTTACAAGCATTTGGAGCTGAAAAGAAAATAATTTTAAAATGGAGTGAAACTGTGCCTTGGGTAAATGATACTTTTATTATTTTCAAGGAAAACAAAATCACTCATTTATTTGATTCAATTGCTTTTACTAGCAATCATTTGTTCACCAATTGGAATTTAATGAATGATAGTTTATATTGTTATTATATAAAAAGTAAAGGTTTTTTTAGTGCACCGCATCTTAATTATTTTACAAATAATCTCTCTGAAATTTCATGTGCTATTCCTCATGATACAACTGCACCTTGCATTACCGAACTAACTATTAGCAATGATTGCCAAAATGCTACATCACCAATTGTAGATGCCTTTATTCAAAATCATTTAAGTTGGAAAAATCCAAATACATTATGTGGCACAGATGATGGGAAAAAATATTATATTTATTATTCAACTACCGATTCATTTCCACTTCAAAAAATTGATAGTGTGAGCTCAATAACTAACCCTACCTATTTGCACTCATTTAATAATTCAGTAGCAGGTTGTTATGCCATTACAAGTATTGATTCAGCAGGCAATGAAAGTAAATTTAGCAATATTGTATGTATGGATAACTGCCCAGTATATGTACTACCCAATGTATTTTCACCCAATGGCGATGGTAAAAATGATTTATTTCATCCCTTTTTACCCTACCGATTTATTGATCATGTTGAAATGAAAATATATAATAAATGGGGCTCTGAAGTTTTTAACACCCAAGATGCCAACATCAGTTGGAATGGTACTTTCAATGGCAAAGAATTAGAAACAGCATCCTATTATTATGTGTGTTATGTATTTGAAATTCGAGTATCAGGTATTGTAAAAAACAAAACGCCATTAACTGGTTTTATTGAATTGATTAGATAACAAATTCACCTGAAAAAATGAATAATGAAAACTAAAACTATTCTACTTATACTTTTCTATTTTTTGTTTTATAATGAATGCTATTCACAAAGTATAATTCATTCAAGGGATACAACCATTTGTCAAGGGCAACAAATTTTGCTTCATGCTACTTTTGATACCACCTTTACTACAGTTGGTATGGATACTATTGATGATGTATATAGTGTAGCTATGAATATTGGATTTCCATTTAAGTTTTATGAAAATGTTTATACTAAGTGCACACTTTCAAGTAATTCCTATATTTCATTTGATACTTCTTATTTTTCACAACCTTTATCAATTCCAAATTTTTCTCAATTTACCATTACTAATGCAATTCCTTCAACTTCAAATCCATTAAATTCAATTTTTGGAGTGTGGCACGATATTGACCCAAGCGTTTATCCACACGGCATTAGAACATATTTACGAACAGGCGTAGCCCCAAACAGAAAATTTGTTTATTCATTTTGTAATGTACCTATGTTTGCATGCAATAATTTAACTTATTCTGGTCAGATTATTTTATATGAAGGAAGTAATAATATTGAAATACATGTTGGAAATAAAGTATTATGCCCAAGTTGGAATACAGGATCAGCAATTATTGGAGTTCAAGATTCGTTGGGTACTAAAGCTTCATTTCCTATTGGTTATAACTATCCAACAAATTGGTCAGCAACTAACCAATCATGGCGATTTGTATGGGATAATTCAATAAAAAATTATACTAATAGCTCAATACCTTTCAACCCAGTACCAGTAAACACAGGTGGTTCGTGGTATTTAAATGGAAATTTAGTGAGTGGCGATTCATCATTTTTAGTGAGCCCAACAGCTACATCAGTTTATTATATTAATGCATTAGGATGTAGCCCTACTAATGATTCGGTTGTAGTAAAAGTAATTCAATTGAATGCTACATCTACCATTCAAAATAGCAACTGCGCTACAGGTATAGGTGGCACTATAGTAGCAAACGTAAATGCCACAAATTGGCCTGTGAATATAGCTTGGAAAGATAATACCAACAATTTGAATGTAGGAAATTCAAACCTATCTGCTACTACTAACACAAATGGAATTTCAATGCTAACACCGGGTATTTATTCATTTACATTAACCGATAGTATTGGTTGTAAATCGTATGATACTTTCAACATTATATCTTTAAATTTTCCGCAAGTTTCATTCTCACAAAAAAATACTTCATGTGCATCAGATACTACTGGATTTATTATTGGTGCAATTCAAAATAATACGATTAACTATACTTTTACTTGGTATGATAAAAATCATAATCAATTACAAAACCATTCACAAAATTCAAATGATACTTTATCTAATATTAAGGCAGGTAAATATTTTGTAAAAATAACCACGTCGCCATATTGTGTTAAATATGATTCCATCACAATTACAAGCCCAAGTTTTAATTTAAATTTTAATTTTAAACCTTTGGTATGTGCAAATTCAACCAACACATATACTGCATCATCCAACCAAACAAATGCTACTTATTATTGGAGTTGGGGTGATAATTCTTCAATTGATAGTATTAATCCAATTAATCATACTTATTTAACTGCAGGCACCTATACCATAAAATTAATTATTAAAACGCCAAATGGATGCAGTGATACCCTCAAAAAGTCAATCACTGTTTTAAAAAAAATTACTGCTGATTTTACATTTAATCAAGATGTACTTTGCCTTCAACAAAAACTTACAGTAACTGATAAATCAAATCCATACCCAATTAATTGGAAATGGGATTTTGGAAATGGCAACCTTATCTCAAATACTAAAACTGCCTTTACAACATATAACATTTCAGGTCAATTTAAAGTTACCTTAATTGCAATTGATAGCCTTTGTGGAATTGATACTATTTCAAAAACTGTTGCCGTAATACCACCTCCATCAATAAATTTAGGTGATGATATTGTTACCTGTTTTGATGCTGAAGTTGCTATTACAACTGATGTGCAAGCCTCATCATACCTTTGGAGTAATAGCTCAACCTTAAAAAATATTAAAGTTAAAGTAGCACACGATTATGATACAATTTGGGTTGAGATAAAAAATTCAATGAGCTGCATCAACCGAGATACAATTATTATTAAAACACAACCTTGCGTAGTAATTTTTCCAAGTGCATTTACGCCAAATAATGATGGGATTAACGATATATTTGGAATACTTGGTACACAAATCAAAAAATATAATTTATCAATTTATGATAGATGGGGAATATTAATTTATAACTATGATGGTACTGATACCAAATTAGGATGGGATGGAAAATATTTAGGAGTGGAGCAACCTGATGGCATTTATTTTTATTACGGAAAGGCAATTTTCAATAACGATGATTCAAATAGTTACAAAGGAAATGTTCACTTACTTCGTTAATAAAATAACGCATCTTAATACACCCCCATGCCCATTACACACCCTCACATTCAAAAGCTCATTCAATGTATCAATTTAGAAGAAGCCGAAGAAATAAAACGATATAGCCTTGACCAACAACAAAGCCTTAAAGCCTTAAAGGCAGAAGGTTTGGCGTTGCATCCTATTGTGGTTACTCGTAAAACATTTGGCTATGCTGATTATCCTGAAATCAGTTTCCGATTAAATTTTCCTGCCGAAACAAATCGGTTTAGAGATGGAACTGCCATTGAATGTTTTATCAATGGCGAACAACCTGTGAAAGGAATTTTGATAAATGTAGAAGGTAGAACTGGTGAGTTTCGCCTCTTTGCCCCTGACTTTCCTGATTGGATTGAAGATGCTGGTGTGGGTATAAAATTAGCCCCTGACCAACATACTACATCTATCATGAAAGAGATATTGAATAATTTAGAAAGCAATAAACCGCTTTTTAAATTGTTTGATAAAATTCATTCTGAAAACATTGTAAACACTAAATCAGAAATAAAATCTGAGAACATTTCTTTCAAAAACAATCGCTTGAATGAAAGCCAACAACAAGCCGTTAAAGCAATTATTGAAAATGAAGAAATGACAATTGTGCATGGGCCGCCGGGTACTGGCAAAACAACAACTTTGGTGGAAGCCATTTATCAATTAGTAAAAAAAGAAGAGAAAATATTAGTATCAGCACCCAGCAATACAGCCGTTGATAATATCGCCAAAGGCTTGATAGCACAAGGCTTGAAGATACTTCGAGTGGGCAACAGCAGCAAAGTGGATGAAACAATTTTCAAACACACACCCGAAGGAAAATTGGCAAATAGCCAACAACAAAAAGAAATTAAAGAGCTAAAAATAAGAGCAGAACAATTTCGCCGAATGGCTTTAAAATACAAACGAAGTTTTGGAAAAGCAGAACGTGAACAACGCAATTTGTTATTTAAAGAAGTGAAAAATATTCGCAGCGAAATAAAAAATATTCAGGCTTACAATGAGCAGAAATTGTATGAAGATGCAGATGTTATTTTAGGAACACCCATCGGATTGAATGATTCAAAAATTAGCAAAATAAAATTTCAAACAGTAGTAATTGATGAAGCTGGGCAATGCCTTGAACCCTTGGCTTGGTGCATCTTTCCGTTTGCCGATAAAATTGTTTTAGCTGGCGACCATTTACAATTACCACCCACTGTATTGAGCCGTGATGCAATGAAATTAGGTTTCAATCGTTCCATTTTAGAAGTGAGTTTTACAAAAGTAGCGCAAGTATTTTTGTTAGATACACAATACCGAATGAGAGAATCTATTGCAGGATTTTCGAGCGATTATTTTTATGGAGGCTTGCTTCAAACTGCTCCACACTTAAAAAATTTAGCTTCACACATTTGTTTTATTGATACCGCCGGTTCAGGTTTTAATGAAACAAAAGGCAATGATGGCACCAGTTTGCAAAACGAAGGCGAACTACGCTTGATTCAAAAACTAATGGAAACTGAAAATTTGAATCCTTCCGAAACAGCAGTAATTTCGCCCTATTCGGGGCAAGTGACTGCTGCAAAAGAAGCATTACCCAATATGCGAATTAGCACTATTGATAGTTTTCAAGGGCAGGAAAAAGAAACCATAATACTTTCATTAGTAAGAAGTAATGATGATAATGATATTGGATTTTTGAAAGATTATCGGCGCATGAATGTGGCAATTACCAGAGCAAAAGAACAACTGTTTGTAATTGGCGATAGTGCTACAATTGGTGGCGATGCATTTTATAATTCATTTTTAACGTACATTGAAACCCATGGCAATTATAGAACTGTTTGGGAATTTGATATCTCTTAAAAATATAATAACTCGTTGAGCAATTCCGCTGAGGTGCTCACCTAGGCAGAAAGATTTTTTTTAACCTGTTGCACTAAATCGGACAAGTCGGGAAAACACAGTACTATCATGGGATTTAGCCACCTTAAAATAAATTTTATAAATGCAGAACGGGTTA
>JBEANU010000374.1:0-7856 GCA_041165265.1 Bacteroidota bacterium
GTTCTTGCGAAAACTGCAATTCAACATTAGATTGCATCAATCTATCGTTTAATTTTTGTTTAAGTTTTGAACTACGATAAACAATATAAAGTGTGAAACTTCCTAAAGTTATTATTAATGCTAAAAGCAACATCAAATAACGATAAGTTTTTTGTTGGATATTTAATTTTGAAATTTGTTTTTCTTTTGTAACAATATAAGTTTGACTTTGAATATCTGAAATATTTCTAGACGTTTGTTGATTGTAAATTGAATCTCGAATTGAGTAATATATTTCATGGAAAGTATCTGAAGCTATAAAATTATTTTTCTTTTTATTTAATTGCCATAGATAGTACGCTGACTCTAGTAGCCCTTCATGGTAATGTAATTTTGTGCTTAATTTGTAAGCATCAGATAATTGTAAATTAGCTATGGTTAAATTATCATTTGCATAATTGTTTTTACCGAGCCCAATTAATGAAATTGCAATTCCTTGTGAGTTATCGTTACTTTTTGAAAGTTTATAAAGTGAATCATAAATTGAAATGGAAGATAGGTATGATTTTTTAAGGTAATTTATCTTTGCAATGCCGGACAGACATTCTAATTTTCCATCAGCTCTTTTTGCATTACTAAAATATTTAAGTGCAGCTTTGAGTTTTACTTCAGCATCATTTAATTGATTTAGCTCAATATCGCAAAGAGCCGATAAATAAATGTTTTCATTTAATAAAGAGTCATTATTGGTATACCGAAAATATTTAGTGGTGCTAGTAAATACATTTTTAGCCAAGCTGTAATTCTTATCCATGTAATAAATCAAACCCTTTTGATAATTGCATTGATTTAAATTTACTGAATCATTAATTGCCTGAAAAATAACTTCAGCCCCGACAACTCTTTTCATGGCAACTGATAATTTACCTTCAAATAAGGCCACTTTCTCAAGCACAAAATAAGCCCTTGCTTTTACTTTTGAATTGATTGGCAGCTCTTCGTTTTCAATAATTTGGGTTGCAATTTTTGCAGAGGAATCAAAATCAATTTTTTCATTCATTAAGTAATCACAATAAATCAATTTTTGATTTATTGTTGATTCTAATTTTGTTTCAAATCCTGAATTATTTTGATTTGAACATGAAAGATAGAATGTGCATGAAATTGAAAACAGAATTAAACAATATTTCATTTTTTTAATGCAATACTAATTAATGCTACCACATAAAATAGGGCACCATTTTTTGTTGCTTCTTAGATAATTGGGATTTTTGATGATTGAAGGTTCTATTGCATCATTCCAAACAGTTGTTGCATAAATATCAATTCGGTTATCGGCATCTCTATATGGGTAAAAAACAAAGCCATCAATTTTCTCAGGACTACCTGCGTTTTTTATTCTTGTTTCTTCTTCATCAAACATTTGCATCAATTCTTCTTTTTTGAAATATACACCAAGTCTTTTTTCATGACTTCCATTTGAAGATGGATACTTCAAGGTATCTTCATTCACAAATTTAAAAATATCTTTTTGTGCATCATCTACAGGTATGTATGGTAGCTTTTTTGTAGGTGCAATTGTGTCTGAATTTATTTCAGAATTCGGACAATTTTTATCTGCAATTAAATCAATCATTCCTGTGGCTTCTAAAGTCGTAACGCCAAGTGCTGCTGCTAATAATGCAATAATCAAGTTTTTAATGTCCATTTTTTTATTTGTTTTTTTGATGTTTAAATAATGTCAGCCAAAGTAGTAAAATTATTGAAGTTAAAAAATACGTTATTCCAACAATATTTTTTTTGTGGTAAAATTATTTTTGTTTTGAATGTTTATTAAATACAATCCTTTTGATAAATTGGTTGATGAAAGATTAATTTCAATTCGTGATTTTGCTGCATTAATACTTTGCTCAAAAATTAATGAACCTGTTAAATTATATAGCTTAATAGTTGTAAGTTCATTGATTAACGCATCTGATTGTATAAACAATTTTCCATCTTTAGTTGGATTAGGATAAATGCTTATAACCGTTGAGTTTTGTTTAACAGTATTCACAAAATTAGGAGTAGGAAATGGAGCACAAGTAGTATCTAATAACTGGCTATCCATCCAAGTTAAACGATTCTGAATCCAATTTTTTAAGGTATCAATTTCTTGTTGATATGTTGGCGGATAATAGGCATTTGGCCAAGTATATTGACCTAAAATTGGCCAGCGTTTAAAGTTTTTATTCAAATCATAATGCACAGTATGTTCAAATGAATCAATCATGTGTTCAATGTTTTGCCATGATAAAACTGTTTTACGCCAATTGGTGTAGCGGCATTTAAAATCTTGTCTATAAACAGAATCTCGTTCGTACATTAATTGCCACCAAACAGGATTGCCTGGGCAAACTAAACTCCATTGCCATACATTACAATCAGTTGCTTGCAAATAATCACCATTACCAAATGAAAGATTATAATCCCAAATTGGTCCGGCTTTTAACTTGCCATCTTTTGCATTATTATCTTTATGGTAATAGCTGCTAAGTCTGTATCCATCAATGTTTCGGCTTAATTCAACCATCATACTATGGTCAATAAATGATTTGGTGCTTATCAAACTTTTATAACCATGAACAGTATCATATACCGAATATGTTTTAAATGAATTTTCAAATTGAGTCATATAATTTTGTAACCAATTTTTTTGAGGTGATACAATATCATTTTGGTCGGGGTAGGTGTATTGATAATACATACTTTCGTAGGTTATATTACCAGTATCACAAAGCATATTTGTACCGCTCCATCCATCATTTTGTAAGCCTGTAGTTTTATCAATTTTAAAAATATATCCACCATTTATTGTGGTGCTTGTAATTGATGAACTATCCATTTTAGTAATATCAACACGATGCTTATCACGTTTTACTTTTTCCATCAACACATAAATGCCTTGATACATTCCATCAACATATAAATCAAAAAATTTTGTTCGGCTAGCATAATGTTTCATCTGATTACTAATGTTATAAATCAAAACATTTCGCATCAAACTTTTATCATTATATGGGGCATAAAAAATCCAATCATGTTCACTTGGCATACCTAATAATGAGGTATCTAAATTATTGCCTAAAGCATCCCAAGTTTGCACAGCATAAGGCTTTTGAGGAAATGATTGCGATGTGCTACCACGATATTCAATACCAATATTGCCTTGAAATGTTGGCGTTGAATTGTAATAATTAAGAGTACCTGTTTTATTATCAATCACTTTTATTTGGGCAGCAATTTTTGGTTCATCCACAATAGTTTGTCCGTTTGTAAAAATTTCAATAATCGGTAAATGTGTTGAATCATCAAGGGTTGGAGCAGGTGTATTACTAAATGTTAAACTCCAATTTACTAAAGTGCCTGAATTTGGAAAACAACAATCTTCAATTTTTAAAACCCATTTTCCGTTAGGGTTTTGTGAATTATTTACAGTACCCAACCATCCTTCAGGTTGGTAATTTCCGTTGAAGGGAGCATTGCCAAAATAAACAGCATTGTTACCTGTGTTGTAATTAAAATGTGTGCTTTGGTAATTGTTGCCATTGTTTCCGTTTTGAATGCTTAATGGAATTTTTGTTCCATCAGGTGCATATAACCAAATTGACAAATCACTCAAATTATTGTGGGTGATATTAATCATCGCATCTTGCAAACCAAAAGTTGCATTTATGTTGGTTGATAGCCCTGAAACTACTATTGAATCAGTGATAGTAAAACTATTTTGAATGGATTTATTACTTGCTTTACTAAAAGTTTGAGCTAATAAAATTTGTGATGATAACGTGATGCAAAAAAGCAATAAGTATTTTTTCATAATTCAAACATACAAATTTATTACTGCTGAATTTGAAAAACATTTTGTTTTTACCGTTAAATGATTTTAGTAAAATTAATTGGATTTTTTTTGAATGGAAATAACAAAAAAATTATAATAAACTGATATAAAGTGCTTCAACTTTTTTTCGGGCCCATGGCGTTTTTCTTAAAAATGTTAAACTTGATTTTATGCTTGGATTAGATTGAAAACAATTGATTTTTATAATTGCAGCCATATCTTCCCAACCCATATTATCCACTAAATAAATGAGAATCATTTCCAATGTTTTACCATGTAAAGGGTCGGGTTTTGGCGGCATTTTTTTTGTGATTTTGTACAAAAGTAAAAGCCCCGAATTTAATTTCGGGGCTTTTAGAATTTTATTTTTACGCTAACTCTTCTTTACCATGACACGATTTAAATTTCTTGCCACTACCACATGGGCAAGGGTCGTTACGTCCTACTTTTGGTCCTGAAACTATGGGTGTTTGTTTTGGTTTTTCGCCAGCGTTTTGCATGGCTTGTTGGTTAGCCGATTCAGCTTCTGATTGAGCACTAAATTCATCTTTTTGCGTTTTCATTTTGCTCATATCAGTACGTTGTGGTTCACGAGCTTGTTTTACATCTTTTTCATTTTCAACATGAATATGACATTTGCATAAAAAACTTAAAATTTCTTTATTCGTTTCAGCTAACATTTGATTAAACATTTCAAATGCTTCAAACTTGTAAATTAATAATGGGTCTTTTTGCTCGAACACAGCCGCTTGTACGCTTTGTTTCAAATCATCCATTTGGCGCAAATGCTCTTTCCATTGGTCATCAATAATGAATAATGAAATTGCTTTTTCAATTTCAGTAATCAACTCTGCGCCTTTAGTTTCTAATACTTTATTCAAATTACAAGTGATATTAAATCCACGTTTACCATCGGTAAATGGCACTACCACATTTTCAATTTGTGGTTGATTATTTTTAATATTTTGTAATACTGGCAAAGCTTCCGCAGCTATTGCAGCATTTTTTCTTGCATAATGTTCTTTTACTTCGTGATATAATTGATGCGCTAAATCATCAGCTTTTGCTTTTTTAAATTGCTCTTCGGTAATTGCAGTATCAATTGAAAACTGAATCATACAATTCAATTTAAAATCGTTGTAGTTGCCACCTTCCTGTTGTTGGCTGATTAACAAACTACATAAATCATACATTGAGTTATCAATATCTAAATTCAAACGTTCGCCAAATAATGCATGATGACGTTTTGTATAAATTACATTCCGTTGTTTGTTCATCACATCATCATATTCCAATAATCGTTTACGAGTGCCAAAATGATTTTCTTCTACTTTAGTTTGAGCTCTTTCAATAGATTTTGTAATCATACTGTGTTGAATTACTTCACCTTCTTTATAGCCCAATTTATCCATCAATCCTGCAATTCGTTCACTACCAAATAAACGCATTAAATCATCTTCCAACGATACAAAAAATTGTGATGAACCTGGGTCTCCTTGACGACCAGCACGACCTCTTAACTGCCTATCAACACGACGACTTTCATGACGTTCGGTACCAATAATAGCCAAGCCACCAGCATCTTTTACGCCTTCGCCCAATTTAATATCTGTACCTCTACCAGCCATATTTGTAGCAATAGTTACATTACCCGAAAGACCAGCTTCAGCAATTACTTGTGCTTCACGTTGATGTTGTTTTGCATTTAACACATTGTGTTTAATGTTTCTTAATTTAAGCATTCGGCTTAATAATTCTGAAACCTCAACGCTTGTAGTACCTACCAATATTGGTCTTCCAGCTGCACTTAATTTTTGAATTTCATCAATTACAGCATTGTATTTTTCTTTCTTTGTTTTGTAAACAAAATCTTGATCATCTTTTCTGATAATATTTCGATGTGTAGGAATAGTAACCACATCTAATTTATAAATTTCCCAAAATTCGCCAGCTTCGGTAACGGCTGTACCTGTCATGCCTGCTAGCTTGTGATACATACGGAAATAATTCTGTAAGGTAATGGTTGCAAATGTTTGAGTAGCGGCTTCTACTTTTACATTTTCTTTTGCTTCAATGGCTTGATGCAATCCATCGCTATATCTTCTACCTTCTAATACACGACCAGTTTGCTCATCCACAATTTTTACTTTGCCATCCATCACCACATATTCAACATCTTTTTCAAAAACTGTGTAGGCTTTTAATAATTGAGTAACGGTATGAATTCTATCGCTTTTAATTGCAAAATCTGCTATCAAAGCATCTTTCTTGGCTAATTTTTCATCAGCATTTAATGTAGATTTTTCTATTTCAGCTACTTCGCCGCCTACATCAGGCATCACAAAAAAGTGAGGATCTTCGCCACTTTCAGTAATTAATTCAACACCTTTTTCAGTTAATTCAACTTGATTATTTTTTTCATCAATAGTGAAAAATAATTCAGCATCAACTTTAGGCATATTTTTTTGCTGCTCTTGCAAATAAAAATTTTCTGTTTTTTGCAAAACTTGGCGAATGCCTTGTTCGCTTAAATATTTGATGGTTGCTGAATTTTTTGGCAAACCTCTAAAAGCTCTAAGCAAAGCCAAACCGCCAGTTTCTTCATCTGTTTTGCCTTCGGCAATTAATTTTTTAGCATCATTTAAAAATTGATTTACAACACGGCGTTGTACATCAACCACTTTTTGAATACGTGGTTTTAAGGTATGAAATTCTTGGTCATCACCTTTTGGTACAGGCCCCGAAATAATTAATGGTGTACGAGCATCATCAATTAATACAGAATCTACTTCATCTACCATTGCATAATGGTGTTTGCGTTGCACCATTTCATCTGGTGAATGCACCATATTATCACGTAAATAATCAAACCCAAATTCATTGTTTGTTCCCCATACAATATCCGATAGGTAAGCATTTCGGCGTTCTTCACTATTGGGTTGATGTTTATCTATACAATCAACAGTTAGTTGCAAAAATTCGAATAAAGGACCATTCCATTCTTGGTCACGTCGAGCCAAATAATCATTTACCGTTACTATATGAACGCCTTCGCCAGCCAACGCATTTAAATAAGCAGGTAAAGTTGATACTAATGTTTTTCCTTCGCCTGTTGCCATTTCGGCAATTTTACCTTGATGTAATGCCAAACCGCCGATTAATTGCACATCGTAATGCACCATATTCCAAGTAACCAAATTGCCTGCGGCTTCCCAACTATTGCTCCAAACAGCTTTATCGCCGTTTATTTTTACGTACGATTTTTTAGTAGCTAAATTTTTATCATGCTCAGTAGCAGTTACTGTTAGTAAAGTATTTTCAGATAATCTTTTTGCAGCTTCCTTCACTACAGCAAAGGCTTCGGGCATTATTTCGGCTAATGCTTCTTCAATTTTTTCATCTCGGGTTTTCTTTAATTCATCTAATTGCTTGTAAGCCGCTTCTTTGTTTTCAGTAGCAAAATCAACACTTTCAGCTTCTGATTTTAAATCACTTATTTGAGTATCAATTTCGGTAAGATGATTTTTTATTTTATTTCTGAATTCAATTGTTTTGTGGCGCAATTCATCAATTGATAATCCTTTTATTTTTTCTTCGGCTTGAAGAATAGGCTGAATCTGAATTCTAAGTTCTTTAACATCTTTTTCAGTTTTACTTCCACCGAAAAGTTTTGAAATGAAATTTAACATGTATGCTGTATTAAAATTTTTTAAAATTTAGTTGAGGTTGGCGAAAATACAAAACAAATATTTCACCAATAAATAAAAACGGAAAAGTTGTCAGATATTATTGATTTATTTTTCAAAAGCTTCATTTCTGAAATTTTATTTACAAAACATCATAGCATTGATTTTTTTATTAAGAAGAAGAAAAAACAACTCAAATTAGTTTGAAATAAAAAATAATTAACCATGAATATTTAAAATCATATTTTAAATATTCATGGTTAATTGTATATTTGCAATATGATAAAACGAATATATCAAAAACAAATTGA
>JBEANU010000375.1:0-2700 GCA_041165265.1 Bacteroidota bacterium
ATATTTTATGACATTAAAAACGGATATTTATGAATATTTTTTAGAGCAATGCCAGTACCTCTTACTACAGCTCGTAAAGGATCATCTGCAACATGTACTGGTAATTTTGTTTTAGCTGATAAGCGTTTATCTAAACCTCGAAGCAAGGCACCACCGCCAGTTAAGTATAAACCTGTTCTGTAAATATCTGAGGCTAATTCAGGAGGTGTGGTTTCCAAAGCTTTTAAAATTGCCTCTTCAATTTTTGAAATTGATTTATCTAAAGCTTGGGCTATCTCACTATAATTTACGGTTATCTCTTTCGGAATACCAGTCATTAAATCTCTGCCGCTTACTCTAAAATCATCTGGCGGATTTTCTAACTCAGTAAGTGCTGACCCAACATTTATTTTAATAGATTCGGCTGTTCGTTCACCAATTAAAATATTGTGGGCTTTACGCATATATTCAATAATGTCACCAGTAAATTCATCACCAGCAACACGAATGCTTTGATCGCAAACAATACCTGCTAAGGCGATAATGGCAATATCAGTAGTTCCACCACCAATATCAATAATCATATTGCCTATTGGTTCTTCAACATCAATACCAATACCTATGGCAGCTGCCATGGGTTCATGAATTAAATATACTTCTTTTCCACCAGCTTGTTCAGCGCTATCTCTAACGGCACGTTTTTCTACTTCAGTAATTGCACTTGGAATGCAGATAACCATTTTCCAACTTGGTGTTAATAAAGTTCTGTTAGGGTTAATTAATTTAATCATTTCCCTAATCATACTTTCCGCTGCATTAAAATCAGCAATAACCCCATCACGTAATGGCCGAATTGTTTTTAAATCATCGTGTACTTTTTCGTGCATTTGCATAGCACGTTTTCCAACAGCTATCACTTTACCGGTAATTTTATTGATAGCTACTATTGATGGTTCATCCACCACTACTTTATCATTATGAATGATTAAAGTATTGGCTGTACCTAAATCAATTGCTATTTCTTGCGTTAAAAAATTGAATAATGCCATTTGGGCTATTTTAAATAAGTTGTCAAAGTTCTTATTTTTATTTCAGTTTTTTATTGGTTTCAATATTTATTTTTTAAAAATAAGAAATAAATTTCTGCTTCAAAATAGCCACCTTTGTAAGATGAATGAAAAAAACAAAAAAGATATTAGAGATTTAAGTTTTGATGATATTCAAAAAGCCATTGAAGAGATAGGTGAAAAATCATTTAGAGCCCAACAAATTTATGATTGGCTTTGGTTGAAACAGTGCCGTAGTATTGATGAAATGAGTAATTTATCTAAAGATTTAAGATTGTTTTTAAAAACAAACTTTGATTTTAAATCATTATCCGTTGATCATATTCAGGTAAGTAGTGATGGTACACAAAAGTTCAGATTTAAAACTTTTGATCATCATTTTATTGAAGGTGTATTAATACCAACCACTGATAGATTAACTGCATGCATTAGTTCGCAAATTGGGTGCAGCCTTACTTGTAAGTTTTGTGCAACCGGTAAGTTAGATAAAGAAAGGAATTTATCATTTGCTGAAATTTTTGATCAAGTGGCTATTATAAACCAAAAAACAATGGAGTTGCATCAAAAAAAATTAACCAACATTGTATATATGGGTATGGGCGAACCGTTATTAAATTATAAAAATGTAATGAAATCAGTGGAGTATATTACATCACCTAAAGCTTTAGCCATGAGCCCTTCACGAATTACAGTAAGCACTTCGGGCATTATCAAACAAATAAAACAATTAGCTGATGATAGTGCAAAATTTAACTTAGCAGTATCATTGCATGCTTCAGATAATGTAACAAGAAGTAAAATTATGCCCATTAATGATTCGAATAAAATTGAGGATTTAATTGAAGCTTTAGATTATTATTTTAAAAAAACTAAAATGCCTATTACTTATGAATATATTTTATTTGATGGTATAAATGATTCAGATGAAAGTGCCAATAATTTAGTGAAATTATGTAGGCGAATACCATCTAAAGTAAATTTAATTGAATACAATATTGTTGCAGGTACTGGCTTTGAAAAGCCTACTGACAAAAGGCTTGGTGAATTTGTGCAAATATTGGAACAAAATAAAATTAATGTACGAGTAAGGCGCAGCCGTGGTAAAGATATTGATGCAGCTTGTGGCCAATTAGCCAATAAAGGTTCAATAAATTAAGTTTATTATACTATACATGCAAAAATCAATTTGTTAATTTTAAATTCAATTTATTACTGATTAACTTATTAAGTTAGTTATTTTTACAACATATTTTTTTATATAAAAACACTATTATGGCAATTGAAAGAATTAAAGTTTTATTAGCAGATGACCATCAATTAATATTAGATGGAATTAATTTATTAATAAAAGACGCACCAGATATTGATGTGGTGGATGAAGCAAATCATGGTGAAGAAGTTTTAGATGTATTGAGTCGCAGAAAAATTGATGTGGTTTTAATGGATGTAAATATGCCAGTAAAAGATGGTATTGCTACTACTCAAGAAATAAAAGCAAACTATCCTGATGTAAAAGTATTAGCACTATCAATGGTAAATGAAGGACCAATTATTACAAAAATGCTTGAAGCAGGTGCTTCAGGATATGTGTTAAAAACTACTTCAAAAGATGAATTATTAAGTGCTTTGCGCAAAGTAGCCAATGGCAATAAAT
>JBEANU010000376.1:0-4916 GCA_041165265.1 Bacteroidota bacterium
TATTTGAAATGGTTGCACTACAATTATCTGTAGCAGTTGCAGCAGTTAAATTAGAAGCATAATAACCACAAGCATTCAAATCTGCATTTACTGTAATCGAGCCTCCACAATTGATTTGAGGTTTGATATTATCAATCACTGTTACTGTTTGCACACAAGTATTTTGATTGCCATGTACATCAATCACTGTCCAAGTTACATTCGTATTTCCAACATTAAATTGAGTTGGGGCATTGCTTGAAAAACTTTGCACACCACAATTATCAGAAGTGAATGGAGTTCCTAAACTCACTCCTGTAGCATAACACAAGCCGCTGTTTACATTTGCCGAAACATTTGAAGGACATGTTATAGTAGGATTTTCATTATCAACCACAGTAACAGATGTTGTACAAGTTGATGAATTATTTGCAGCATCAGTAATTGTCCAAATCACAGATGTAGTGCCTACTGCAATTTGTGAAGTAGCATTATTTGAAATACTCAAACTACCTGATGACGTACAATTATCATTTGCAGTTGGTAATGTCAATGATGATTTATTTGCAAAACAATTTCCTGTTACTGAATTTAAAGTTTGCGTTGAATTACATGTTAAAATAGTTGGTGCAGTTACATCATTAAATACATTTATTTGCACTGTATCCGTTGAAGTACATCCACCATTTATTCCTGTAACTGTATAAGTTGTATTTGATGTTGGACTCACTGAAACACTTGCACCGCTTAAGTTTCCGGGCATCCAAGTATAACTTGTTCCGCCAGTTGCTGAAAGTGTTGCACTATTTCCATTGCAAATCACACTATTATTTGTTGATGCTGAAATCACTAATGGCGTTACATGAATCACTATTGTTTTTGTTAAAACAGTATTGCTCAAAGTAGCTGTACAAGTGTATGTTGTAGTAACAGTTGGTGAGGCAATTACAGAAGCACCAGTTGTTGTATTCAATCCTGTTGACGGACTCCAAGCAAATGAACTTCCTGAATAAGCTGATGCAGTAAGCGTTGTAGAGTTTCCATTACAAATTGTAGTATCGGTTGCTGAAATAGTTAAAGCATTTGAAAAAGTGAAAGCACAAATATCAAAATTGCCGTTATAACTATTTCTTCCCATCACTCTAACACGAATTGAATCACCTTGTGTTAAACCAGTTAAAATTAATCTTCCTGTTGAAGTTGAATCAAAATTTGCACAACCAACATTTACCAAACTTCCGCAAACACCTGTGAATGCTTGCATATTGCCACGTTTCAAAGTTTGAGTTGCTACTTGTGAAATATTAAATTCTATATTTCCATTCGCAGGTGCAATGGCATAAAACCACACATCACCTTGTTCATTGGAAGTGTTGCAAGAACCAACAGCCAATCCAGTTGTATCAGTTGCAAATGTTGAAGATGAAATAGTTGCGCCGCAAGTATTTGTTCCCAAAGCCAATGGTGATGCACCATTGCAGTGGTCATTAGCAGGACGAAGCACATACATAGAATCACGTTGAGTAAAGCCCCATTGACCTAATTCATTTTTCATTCTCACATACAACCAATGTTTTCCAAAACCAATTCCTGCGGTTTGAATAGATATAGAAGCGGATGTAGCAACAGAATCTGACGGCGTTGAAACGCTGATGGGTTGCCCTTTTCCAACACCAGGGTCATTATCAAAAAAATATTCAGCTGCAACAATTGAATGTTTTGTTGTAAATGAAGTAACCTGCGTATGCCCCCAAACACCATTCCCATCTTTATATCTAACATACAAATTATGTAATCCACCACTTACATTTCCTACATTGATATTGCCTGAATAATTAACCGAATCAGCATTACCAATTGATGTGAATGAAGTTCCATTGCCAACGCCGGGGTCAGTATCAATAAAATATTCACCTTTCCAAGTTACAGGGCCAGAAGAAACAGTGGCAAAAAAAGCTTTTGATTGCGTATGCCCCCATTTACCATCTGCTTTCATTCTTACATATACATAGTGCAACCCAACACTCATATTGCCAATATTAATTCCACTATTAAATGTTGCTGAATCATACACAGCTGTGATGTTTAATGAAGTTCCGTTGCCAACACCGGGGTCAGTATCAAAAAAATACTCTGCATTAGTGATAACAGCACCATTTCCGGGTACTACAAAAAATGCCTTTGCTTGAGTGTTTCCCCAACCTGAAAATGATTTCATTCTAATATATACGTAATGCAATCCTGCTGAAATATTCCCTACTGAAATTCCTGAAGTGTAGGTTGCACTATCTGAAATAGAGTTGATGGATAGTGAAGTTCCGTTGCCAACACCGGGGTCAGTATCAATAAAATATTCAGCCGCAGTGATAACCGAACCGTTGGAAAGTGTTACAAAAAAACTTTGCATTTGTGCATTTCCCCAACGTCCGTTTTGGTTTCGTGAACGAACATATAAATAATGAAACCCTGATGAAAGTTGTAATGAAGTTATATTTAAATTATAACTTATGGCATTGATGGAATCAACTGCTGGGCTATAGTTAGCCAACAGATTTGCATTCCCTACGCCTGGATCATTATCCACAAACCATTCAGCTTTATCAATTTTTGATTGAGCTGAAAGCCTTGTGTGCATTGCCATGCAACAGACTATTATTATAAATAATATTTTTTTCATGATGAAAAATGAGTTGTTAATTGTTATTTGTTAATCATACATGACATGAGCATTGGATGCTTAATTAAAGCCCAAAGCCATTCATTAATTATTACCGAATTTTCGGGATAACTTTTATCTAACAACTTTTCCAGTTACTGAAATATTTAAAGTTCCGTTAGCAGGCACCGTATTGCTACCTGTTATTTGCAATGTTTTTATATAAGGAACAGTAGGAATTCCGTTTTGATTAAAAATTGCTGTGCCACCATATACACCAATATCAGTAGCATCTGTAGCAGCATTTTTTCCTATTGATGTTGATTGTAAATTAAAATCGTAAGAGTCACTATAGGTTGCACCAGCATTCGGAAAATTTACAAATTGTGGATTATCATTTACAAAATTTGTTCCGTTAGGAAATAAGGTATCGTTAGCAGCAGTTTGGTACGAAATATTATTACTGTAATAAATTGTGCCAGTACCTGAATAAGATTTCGGACGAGTACGATAAAAAATATTATCATTTACATAGCAAGTTAATTCAGCAAACTCACGACAGTAATAATTATTAGTTAAAAATATATTGTGCTGTAAATAGATGTTGTACGCCCAACTGTAGTAATTTCCTAGATCACCAATGAAGCCATTAAAAATATTATTCCTCATCGTAATATCATGAACATAGTAATGATCTTGCCCCCATACATTACCGTAATTTGAGCCTTGTGTAGATGCTGAACCAGCATAGGTAAAAATGCAAGATTCAATAGTCCAGTTAGCAGCATACTGCGCTAAAATTAAGCGGAAACCAATCTTACATCTTGATACCAAAATATTATTGATACCGGGTGATGAAGTATAATTATCGGTTAAATCATTTAATACATCAATACCAATAATATTGCTGCCTGAGCTGCCTGAATTCAAATAAATATAATCGCAAAAAGTACGTGCTGAACTTTGCGATAATGGTTTATGACCTGAACCAATTAACGTAAGTGGTTTAGTTAATGTGATGGTATTATAATTATAAGGCGAACCAGCCAACAACAAAGTATCACCACTTGATGCGGCAGTGATAGCTGCTGCTACAGTGCTATACTGCCCCGGTGTAGGGTTATTGTTATTTACAGTTCTAACAGTTGCATTTGCTAATAAAGTAGATGCAAATAAGGCGATGATGAATAAAGTTTGTTTCATGATTTATAGTGATTTTATTTTTTTATTATTGAACTGCAAAATTAGTGAGTAGAGTTAAAGCGCTTATGATTTAGGCATTTTATAAACTAACACAATTTCAACACAAAATTACTTTTTGTTGAAGCAAGCACAATACCCAAGTTAAGGTATGATTGAATGCGTACTGGTACGGATGGAAAAAGATGATTTTAATTTATTCATCATTAAAATAAAATAATACATTTGTATAAACCCTTATGGTTATGAGGCAAAACCAATACTTTTACGTTGGATAAGAGCTATAATGTGAGGGTTGTAAAAAAGTTAGGCGCAATGGCTGGGGACACTGCTAACTTTGAACATTCTGCTAGAAACGAACAGACCAAAACAACAATATGACACAACAGGACTTAGAAATCATTCTTCAAATACTTTTATTAATTATCGGACTTTATTTGGCTTTGTTCAAATCATACTTTCAAGAGAAAGGAAAAAATTTGGCGACACTTGAAGACATTGAAGAAATAACTGAATTAGTTGAGCAAGTGAAAACCACTTTTATTAAACAAACAGAAAATCTCAAAGCAAACTTGCAGTTTCTAACAAATGTTCAAGTTGGTATTGCTTCAGAAGAACGCAACGCAATTATTGATTATAATCTAAAATACTTTCGTTGGCTAAATTTGTTACTTGACAGTTCTATGAAGGACATCAACACTTATGACGACAATGAACTTGATAAATATGTCCAACTTCAAGGCGACCATTATCGTGACTTCTTAGACAGTGAAACAAAGTTTGGATTTGTCTCGTCCTGAAATAGGTTTACACAAATAAGGTGTAAACAAAATGAGAAAAACAACAAAAACAAAAGCAGAACAAGAGGCAATAATTGCCGAGTATTTATTGGGCGAAAACAGCTATCGCCAATTAGGGATTAAGCATGGAATTGATTTTAGATTGATACATTGCTGGGTAACAAAATTTAAAGGCAAACCAGTGCGTAAACAAAAATCAAAAAAAGAGAACAAAAATCAATCAGCAGAGCCGCTTCCTATCGATGTAAGGCAGCTTCAGGAAGAGTTGCGTAAATCAAAAT
>JBEANU010000377.1:0-5598 GCA_041165265.1 Bacteroidota bacterium
ATTCAAACATAATAGCTGAGTCAACTGTTATTCCGATGCAAGTTTCTGAAAGCACTTTATCCAAACTTTCACGGCTTGTTTTTATGTCTTTATTTGTAAATGGATAGAAGCTTTCATCATCTAATTGATGCCATTTAATGAGCAATTGTTTGTCATGCTTTTTAGCCACATTTTCTAACGCTAAAAACCATTTTACTACTTGCTCATACAATCCATCGCCCAAAGCTTTGTATTTAAAATAAGGTTGTGTAAAAAAGGTGATGTATTTTTTTTCTTCCAAATTTATTTGCTGATTAACTTTGTTTGCAAAAGCATCAAAATGAGCACTACCTACAATTTCAATTTCATTTTTATCGGCTAAAAATTGCTGGGTCATTACCTCAAAATCATGCTTGCCCCACACCCAATATTTTTTTGCCAACATGGGGTAATTAAATTCGCCCATTAAACCATGTTGGGCTACAATACTTGTGCAATCTGTATTTTGTGCTTCTAAATAAAAAATCGAATCCCAAAACCAATGGTCGCCAGCACCTATTAAATATTTTTTATTGGCTACATATTTTTGTATTTGCTTTTGATAAAAACTTTGATGGAATGCATATTGCCAAACATTAGGCATCAAGAAAAATTTCTTTTTCACATCTGAAAAAAGCCATTTCAACACTTGAATTTTTGCAAAAAAAATGGCTCTAAAAAAAGTAACAAAGTAATTTTCAGGATAAAAATTAGCATCTGAAAAAACAGAAGTTAATGGAATATTTTCTTGTTGCAATCGTTCAATAACTTTTGCATAATTTTTTTGGGGAATAAATAAATCAAACCCAATTCCTTTGTCACTCATGGCTTTGCAAAGTGGCAACAAAGCATTTAAATAAGCAGTATTAAAATCTAAAAAGAATACAATCTTGTTGCTTGAAAATTCTGTTTTCCGTTTTTTTCTGAACAATAAAAAAAAATGTTGCCAAAAAAACAGAACAGCTTCCACCCAAAAACTAAGTTGAAGTTTTAATCCGTTTTTAAAATTTCGCTTAAATGAAAAATAGTAAGGATGACGTAAACGATTTGCCCATGGCAACTTTGCAGCTAATTGCTGCATTGTTTCAATGGTATGTTTCCATTGTGGGTCGTTAAATTTTCTATCGTTTATATTCATTTCAACTTAATTCTGAAACATTTTAAAATTCAATTTTTAACCAAATAAAGAAGATTATTGAAGTGAATTCTGAATGATAAATATTTGAGCCACGAAGGCACTAGGAAACAGTTTTAAAATAAGTAGTTGTAAGATGAGTAGCTATAAACCAAATTTAAATTGTATTTCACTAATTACTAGCCACTTGTAACTAAAAACTATTTTCTATGCGGTAAAATAAACCATATCATTAATCGCCCAACAACACACTTTGATCAGGAACAGTAACCGTAATTTCTTTATTATCATCTAACATTACACACTGACAAGCCAAGCGGCTATTCAACTTCGGGCTTTTGGCTCTGTCAATAAAATCTTCTTCTTTATCAGATAATTCTTCTAAATAATCCATTCCTTTTTCTACATAAATATGGCATGTACTGCAAGCGCATACGCCGCCACAATTATGATGTAAGCCCAAATCATTCTGCAATGTTATTTCTAAAATAGATTCACCTTTAGGGCAATCTAACACAATAGGTTCTTTTCCTTTTTCTTCAAATAAAAATGTAATCTTATTCATTTTAAATTTTAAATCAATTAATGTTTAAATCCTTTATAAATCATATATGCTCCAAAAATCAACATTCCTCCTCCACTTAATTTATTTACTAAATGTATTACCGATGGCTTCAACCATTGATCTTTTAATTTTTGAGCTGAATAGGCTTTTCCAATATCAGTTGAAACAACAATTAGAACAGCAGCACCAAAAAATGCAATTTTTTGATTCACAGTAAATTCTTCATTTTGAACATGAACTGCTGCGGCAGCCCAAAACAGAATCACACCAGGTGCAGTGGTATTGATTAACCAGCCTTTGCCAAATGATTTTACTAAATCGCCTTTTTTAATTTCGATATGTTCTACTTCATCTTTTTGCTTTTTTAATAACATCAAAATCCCAATTAAAAGCAATACGGCGCCACCCACAAAATAAACGGCTTCAATTCGTTTTGTTAAAAATTGAGTAGCCCCCAAATTGGTAAGACAGATGTATGTAATATCACTTAACCATACGCCGAAAGTAAAATACAATGCAGTTCTGAAACCCTTATTAATGCTGGTATCTATCACTGCAAAAAAAGCTGGCCCAACGGATAGCATCAAAACCAAACCCAATAAAAATCCTTTTAATAATGCTTCAAACATATGCGGCAAGATAAAACAGAATAATTAATTTTTTGTTGAATGATTAAAAACTGTTGAAAAAATAAAACACATAGGAACATAGGAATTAATTTTTTGGCGACTATTTGTATAAAACGAAGTTTTACTCAAGCTGCCTAAATCAATCAAAATATTAAAGTTATCGAGCATAGATGCTTTGCATAAACACTAGATTTTCTGCCAGTTTAAATGACATAAAAACTATATTTCTATGTGGTAAAATTATCTAAAAAAAATTTCAGTGGCACCAAAACCATACAAGGGATGGAATTCATTTTTGAAACTTCTAACTGCATTATATTCTTTAATAATCAACCAAATTTCGGCCCTTAATTTCCCTTTGCCAATGCCATGAATTACAGTAAATTTTGATAGTTTATGTATCATTGCTTCTTCAAAACATTTTCTGAAATGTTGTAATTGTATTTTTATAATCTCAGCATTGGTCATACCGGCATGGCTATCAATCAGGTTTTCAATATGCAAATCAATAGTATCATCAATATAAAAATGCTTGTGTTTTTCAGGCACAGGTTTTTTGAAATTTTCTTTAATCTTTCGTTCTACTTGTTTTGCTAAAGTGGTATTAATTTCAATTTCTTTATTTCTAGTTTCCGATTGATTTAGCAATAATCCTAATTGATAATTATAAGCCGATTCATTTAAAATAGGTGTTGATGATAAATCTTTGAAGAATGATTTTGGTTTTAGTTTTATTGTTTTTGATAATTGAAATAATGGATGCGAATTATGTTCAATCGTAATTTCAATTAATGGATTTTCATTCAATTCATCAAAAGCCAAATCGCCCAAACGATAGATATATCGCCTGTTTAAACGATTTTTCAAATGCATATATAACTCGTTATTCAAACTTAATTTTATTTGAAATTGCACATCATCATTGGTATCATTTACCAATATCATTTCAAAAAAATGTTGGTCATCAATTTCAACAGGTAAAAATGAAAGATGCAAACCAGTTTCGATATTATTTTGATTATTGATAAAATACAATTCGGCTTCCGATAATATTTGTTTTGAATCCACTACTTCAGCTTCTTCTTTTACAATATTCTGTTCTTTATACAACTCCAAATCATCCATAAATACAGGAACAATATTTTCTTCATCCAACTGAATTTTAAGCATATGCATATTCACAAAGTCTTTCACAATGCCAATTTCAGCAGTATGAATCAACCATACTTTGTCATCAATTTTATATTTGAATGCAGATTTTTTCATGAATAGGGCTGGCAAAAATAACAGAGATTAAGTAGAGTTGTATTTACTATCAAGAATACTTAAATCATTATTGATTAATCTTAATTAAATGCTATTATTTTTGCAACATGCAATCAAAAACTATCAAATGGAAATTAGCTCAATCAATTGAATTACGTTGGTGGAAAAACTACTTAGGTGATAAAAATCCATCGGAATATATTATTTGGAAAAAAAATTATTGGCTGAATTTATTATCAAAAATTAAAACATTAAATTTAACTGATGGTTTGGATGTATTAGATTGTGGATGTGGCCCGGCAGGCGTATTTATAGCCATGCCTAATCCTATTAAAGTTGATGCCGAAGACCCTTTATTGTTAGAATATGAAAATAAATTAGACCATTTTAAACGCATTGATTATCCCAATATTAATTTCTATCCAGTTGCGTTAGAAGATTTTGAGCCTAATAAAAAATACGATTTAATTTTTTGTATGAATGCTATTAATCATGTGAGTGATATTGATTTTTGTTATGATAAATTATGCTCAATGCTAAAGCCCAATGGGCAATTGGTGATTACAATTGATGCACATAATCATTCGTTTTTTAAAAATTTATTTAAAGCAATTCCAGGTGATGTTTTGCATCCACATCAATATGATTTAAATGAATACAACCATTTTTTAACATCACGAAATTTAAAAATTACTCAAACGGAAAAATTAAAATCTGAATTTTTTTTCAACCATTATTTGCAAGTAGCCATAAATACAAAGTAAATTTTATGGCAATCATTTTTAACTTTATCCCTTGATATTTCAAATTTAGATGCCGCAACTATCCATTATTATTGTAAATTATAATGTAAAATATTTTTTAGAAGAATGTTTGCAATCGGTTAGGCGTGCAATAAAAAATATAGATGCTGAAATTATTGTGGTAGATAATAACTCAATTGATGGTTCAATTGATTGGATAAAACAAAAATTTGAAGAAGTAAATTTAATTTCAAATACAATAAATGTAGGGTTTTCAAAAGCTAATAACCAAGCCATTAAAATTGCAAAAGGTGAATTTATTTTATTGCTAAACCCTGATACCGTTGTTGAAGAAGATACATTTGAAAAGTGCCTTGCATTTATGAAAAGCCATGATGATGCCGGTGCCTTAGGTGTAAAAATGATTGATGGTACGGGTAAATTTTTACCTGAATCAAAACGAGGATTTCCTACACCAACTGCGGCTATTTATAAAATGATGGGATTAAATAAAGTATTCAAAAAATCTAAAATTTTTAACTCCTATCATGCTGGTCATTTATCTGAAAATGAAATTAATAGTATTGATGTTTTAGCAGGTGCATTTATGTTTATCCGTGCAACCGTTTTTGAAAAAACAGGCTTGTTAGATGAAACATATTTTATGTACGGTGAAGATATTGATTTGAGTTGGTGCATCATAAATGCAGGTTATAAAAACTATTATTTTCCGGATACAAAAATTATACATTACAAGGGCGAAAGTACTAAGAAAGCTACATTTAATTATGTAAAGCATTTTTATCAAGCCATGATAATTTTTGCAAAAAAATATTATTCAAAACAAGCAGTTGGGCTAATATTTTTATTACAAATTGCTATTTATGTAAAAGGGTTTAGCGCCTATTGTAAAAATATTTTTGGGAAATTAGCCTTACCATTAATTGATACAACAGTTATTTTTTTGGGGTTGTTTTTTATAAAATCATTTTGGGAACGAAATATTATTACTGCAGATAATTTTAAATATCCTACCACTTTTACTTATGTAGTAATACCATGTTACATATTTATATGGCTTATTTGTAGCTATTTTGCAGGTGCTTATGATAAACCAATAAAATATAAACGAGTTGTAAGAGGTGTTGTAATTGGGTCATTAATTATTTCAAGTGTGTATGCCTTTTTGCCCGATTGGATTCGATTTTCAAGAGCCATAATTTTATTAGGCTCGGCTTTTAC
>JBEANU010000378.1:0-11391 GCA_041165265.1 Bacteroidota bacterium
CAAACCAATGATTTAGATGGTTTTGATAATATTGATCATCTTGAATTAATTTGGAATGATACCACATTGCAACCTACTAAAATTAGCGCTACCATAAATAGCGCAATCTTTGAAGCATCAAGCCTTACAGCAAATAATACAGCTACAAAAATTTATCCTAATAATATAACTAAAGCTTTAGATAGTGTGGTGGCTAACTTTAAACTACAAGCCAATAATCAATTATATATTAGAGTGGTTGATAAATCAAATTCAAAAAGTAATTGGGTAAGCTCCTATCAATTTTATGTTCGCAAGCCAAGCTCAAAAATATTATTGTTAGATGCTTATACATCCACATCAGCAAGCACTCTGAGTTTTTATGCCCAACGCATGATTAATAAATCAATTACCAGTTTTGATACATTAAAACTATTTGAACAATCAGCTGGGCAATACACTCAATTATCATCTGATGTAGCAACACAAAGCAAAATATTTAATTTATTCAACACCATTATTTGGTTTGGTGATAATACCAGCAATTCATTATTTATGGCGCAAAAAACTTTGAATGCTTTTATTACAAATGGGGGTAAAATATTTATGGCAAACAAACTGCAATCGTTGTTTGATCCTAATTCATCATTGCTATCTATCACACCGGCATCAGCCCTGTTGCAATATGCTGATACTACTTTGTTGTATCAAACTGATTCATTGGCAATATCAAATGCGGCAGGGTACCCAGTATTAAAAAACACTACTTATATTCCAGTAATAAAACCATTATTGCTTAGTGCAGGTTCATACAGTTTATATAATGCGCATTTATCTACTAAAAATACACTCACTAATCCATCGCCACCATATCCTTTATTTACGGGCATTTCAAGTATTGTTGCTGCTGATAAACCAGCCGGACAAAATCCTCACTTTATTTATTCAGAAGTTGAATTGCAATTACTAAATGGTAATAATAATATTGATGTGATGTGGGCTAAACTAATGGCAGAGTTTGGTTTATAGTTTTTAAACTATTAATAAATAAACCATTTTATAATACCTTTTTTATGAAGCCAATGCCTTGTGGCTACATACATACAGCCAATGCCATAAATTGTGCTACGTTTGAAATTGATGGATGAAGCTTCAGGAAAGTATTTAGTAGGGCAGGTAATTTCAGCAATCTGAAAATTTTTCATGGCAATTTGTGATAGCATTTGATTATCAAACACAAAATCATCTGAGTTTTTATTGTATTCAATGGCTCGTAAAACCTCACCACTAAAGGCTCGATAGCCTGTATGATATTCAGATAGTTTCATGCCTTGCAATATATTTTGTATCAAAGTCATGCCTCTATTAAATACATATTTGTATAAAGGCATTCCGCCTTTTAATGCGCCGCCGCCCAATATTCGGCTTCCTAATACCACAGGATATAAGCCTGATGCAATTAAGTGCGACATGGATGGAATTAGCATTGGTGTGTATTGATAATCAGGATGAAGCATAATAACAATATCAGCATTTAACTCTAATGCTTTATTGTAACAAGTTTTTTGATTGCCACCATAACCTTTATTGTTTTCATGACGAATACAATGATGTATGCCAATTTTTTTGCCTAATTGTGTAGTATTATCCTTACTGGCATCATCTACCAATATTATTTCATCAACAATATTTCTATCAATTTCAGCTACTGTTTTTTCTAATGTAGCTTCAGCATTATATGCTGGTAATACCACTACAACTTTTTTATTATTTATCAAAACAATTTTTTTTACAAATGTATGATTTGTTTTAATACCTAAAATGTAAATGTAGTATTCGCTTTTAAATTATTTCCTTTTATACAATGGCACAGTGCTGCAAGGTTCACCGTACATAATACTTTTTGCTTGAGGCAATAATAGTGAAGTGATGTGCATATACACACCATCGGGTACGGGTTTATCACCACAGCCTTTTATCACTACTCTTTGATTGGCAAATTGGGTATAATCAATAGTGCTTAATGTGTTGTTCATTTCAGTTTGAATAAAATTAATTTCAGAACCCCAAAAAAGTTTGTTTGCAATGGGCTGTAAATAGGTAGCTACCAACATATATGCCCACACCGGCACAATAGCATCGGCTGAGCATAAAACGCAAACTGTTTTATTTTGATAAATGCTGCAATCCAATTCAGATAATTGCTTGCGATAATCTTTTTCACGTAAAATTAATTCTTGAAACAAAAATGGTTTTATATCAAAAACCATTATTTCATCTTTTGGAAAATATGCTTCCAGATTAAATGTAACTAAGCCACTTTCATCTACTCGGTTCACAATTGGCTGATTGGTAATTTGCATATAAATTATATTAAATAATGCTGATGAATAAATATAATACCGATTGCGTTTTCAATATAGTACAAATTTCATTACACTCAATTGCACTATTTTCAATCTGCATCGGCATTTACCACTTCACAACTCAAAAAACAGTATTTGGACAGTTTTGTAGTTGGAATTGGTATAACAACTATTGGCAAAAATAGTTGTTATTGTTTTATGATGGTTAATGCATCAAAAAAAATACAATTGCCATCACATCAATATTTTCACATAGCTAATCTTCATTTGTATTCAGGCTGTGTATCTTTGCCCTCTATTTCTTTTTAAAAAATGAATAAAACTAAAATTGTAGCTACTGTTGGGCCATCATGTAGTTCATACGAAATGTTGTATGAATTAATGAAAGCTGGTGTAAATGTTTTTAGATTAAATTTTTCGCATGGCACACACGAAAAACATGGCGAAGTGATTGCTCACATTCGTAGGCTGAATGAAGATTTTGGCTACAGCACTGCTATATTGGCTGATTTGCAAGGACCCAAATTGCGTATTGGCGAAGTTGAAAACAACGAATTGCATTTAATACCGGGTCAGCAAATTTTATTTACAAATGAAAAATGTGTGGGCAATGCACAGCGCATTTATGTATCGTATCCAAACCTACATGATGATGTAGAGGTTGGTCAGCAAATTTTAGTAGATGACGGAAAAATTGAATTAAAAGTAATTGCTATTGATCATCCTAAAAAAGAAGTAAGGTTAGAGTGTCCGTTAGGAGGCACTTTAAAAAGTAAAAAAGGAATTAATTTACCTAATACCAAAATTTCATTGCCTTGCTTAACCGAAAAAGATTTAGCCGATTTAGAGTTTATTATTAACCAAAAGCTTGATTGGGTAGCACTTTCATTTGTTCGTGAACCCAAAGATATTTTTGATATCAAAAAAATTATTGCTGAAAAAAATAGCTTAATAAAAGTAATTGCAAAAATTGAAAAGCCTGAAGCACTGGAGCATTTACGTGAAATTATTTTATTATCAGATGGTGTAATGGTGGCACGTGGCGATTTAGGTGTTGAACTACCGGTTGAGCAAATTCCATTAATTCAAAAAACAATTATTCGCAAATGCATTCATAGAGCCAAGCCTGTAATTATGGCCACACAAATGATGGAAAGTATGATGGAAAATACAAAACCATCACGGGCTGATATTACAGATGTTGCCAATGCGGTTTTAGAAGGAGCAGATGCTGTAATGTTAAGTGGTGAAACAGCAAGTGGTCAGCACCCTATATTGGTTGTAGAAACCATGAAAAAAATAATTGAAGAAGTTGAAAAAGAAGAAGTGGTGTATAATAAAAATTTAGTTCCACAAAAACACTCACCTACTTTTTTGAGTGATGCACTTTGTTATAATGCCGCACAAATGACCAAAGAAATAGGAGCTAACGCCTTAATTGCAACCACCCGAAGTGGCTTTACTGCCTTTATGGTAAGCAGCTTTAGGCCACATTGCCCCATTTATGTTTTCACGGATAGAAATGAATTGGTAAATCAATTAAGTTTAAGTTGGGGCGTACATCGTACTTTTTATTTTCCTAACATGGATACCATTGATGAAATGATAAAAGGCACACACTTAATTTTAAAAGGAAGAAAACTAATTAAAATAGGAGATGTAGTGGTGAACACAGGCTCAATGCCAATTTTAGAAGAACTACCCACCAATATGTTAAAAGTTTCAACCGTAAAATAACCTGTACAAAATTAATAAACAGTAAATTTATTCATGTCAGCATTTATTTTTTTAGCCTGTATATTATTGTACTTCGCAGGTTTATATGTAGTAGCTTGGTACACTTCAAAAGGCGCCACCGAGCATTCATTTTTTGTTGGTGGTAGGCAAAGCAATTGGTTGGTGGTAGCTTATGGTATGATTGGTACATCATTAAGCGGTGTAACTTTTATGAGTGTGCCTGGCCAGGTTGATGCTAAACACTTTGTATATTTTGGCATTGTAATAGGCTATTTTATTGGATATTTTGCCGTTGCATTTATTTTATTGCCCTTATATTATCGATTACAACTTACATCCATTTATCATTATTTATACCAGCGCTTTGGCATTGTAACCTATAAAACAGGCTCTTTGTTTTTTATAATAAGCCGCACAATGGGCGCTACCATACGCATGTATTTAGTAATAAATGTATTGCAACTTTTTATTTTAGATGCTTGGCATGTACCATTTATTATTACCACTTGCATTATTTTATTAATGATTTGGTTATATACTTTTAAAGGCGGTGTAAAAACAATTGTTTGGACAGATATGCTTCAAACAACATTTATGTTATTGGCATTGGCAGTATGTGTATTGTATATAAAATCAAGCTTAAACCTAAGTTTGGGTGCTATGTGGAATCAGTTTTCGGCAAAAAATTATAATCAAATTTTTACTACTGATTATCATGCTGCCTCATTTTATGTAAAGCAAATTTTGGGTGGTGCATTTGTAACAATAGCCATGACGGGGCTTGACCAAGAAATGATGCAAAAAAATATAAGCTGCAAAACATTAGGCGATGCTCAAAAAAACATGATTTCATTTAGCTTTATTTTGTTGGCAGTAAACTTTGTTTTTTTGATTTTAGGCGGATTGATGTATTTATATGTTGATGCCAATCATCTCATCAAGTCTGCATCATCAGATGATTTGTTTCCAACCATTGCATTAAATTATTTACCATCTGTTGTTTCATTATTATTTTTAATTGGGTTGATTAGCGCTTTGTTTCCAAGTGCCGATGGTGCTATTACTGCACTTACTACTTCAATTTGCGTTGATGTATTAGGCATTGATAAAAATGAAAAGAAAACCGATGCTGAAAAGAAAAAAATAAGGCAACAAGTTCAATTGGGCATTATTGCTGCATTTTTAGCATGTATCATGTTTTTTAAAATTTTAAATCAAAAAGCAATTATTGATTTATTATTGATGATTGCCTCGTACACCTACGGCCCACTACTAGGTTTGTATGCATTTGGATTATTATCAACCCGAAAAATAAATGATAAATTATCGTGGGTAATTTGCATTGCTGCACCCATTTTGTGTTATGCACTTACCCAGTTATGTGCCGAGTACGATTTTTTAAATGGGTATAAAATAGGAATGGAATTATTAATCATTAACGGATTACTTACCTATGCTGGGTTGTGGGCAATATCAAAAAAAGTATAACCTTTGATGGTATATTTTTACACATATTTTTTTATCAATTGATATAAATTAAATGCAGGCTGCTGATAATTTTGTTCCAACTCTACTTTAAAAGTTGCTTTATCAAATCCTTTCATGCGGCGTTGTTGAATTAACCGAAAAGCCTTATCGGTAATCAGTTGTAGTTTTTTTTCTGGATTATGTTTTTCAGTAAAATATTGTTCAATTACTTGTTGCAGATTAACAATACCTACGTTTTCAGTTGCAATAGTTTTTACAACGGGTATTTGCCATTTACGGATGAAGCGCTCATGAATCAGCCGTTCTAAGTTTTTAATAAATCCTTCAGCATTAGGCATATCACTTTTATTCACCACAAATACATCAGCAATTTCCATTAATCCAGCTTTCATGTTTTGTACTTCATCACCAGCGGCAGGTGTTAAAGCTACTATAGTAATATCAGCCAAGCCTGCAATTTCAACTTCACTTTGCCCTACACCCACTGTTTCAACAATTATCAAATCAAAATCAGCTGCTTTAATTACATCACATACTTCCAAAATTTTTTCACACAAACCACCTAATGAACCTCGGCTTGCTAACGACCGAATAAATACATTTTCTGAATTAAAATGTTCAGCCATTCTTACTCTATCGCCCAACAACGAACCAAAATTAAAAGGCGATGAAGGGTCAATGGCCAAAATAGCAACACGTTTATTCTGTTTTACATATTCCCTAACCAAGGCATTAGTTATAGTACTTTTTCCAGCCCCCGGAGCGCCCGTTATACCCACAATTGGGGTATGCTGATGGTTTAAATTTTCTAACAAAAATTCATACCCCAATAGTTCATTTTCAACTATTGAAATGTTACGAGCTAATTGTTTATATGCTTGAAATTTGTTTTGCAAAAAATATCTTTTTTATTATCCAACCACCACTTCGTACATTTTATTAGTATCAAAATAAGTTTGAGCACAACGCAATACTTCATCAGCCGATGCATTACGTATGGTTTGTATGGTTTCATAATAATCATCCATACTTAAGCCCATTTGTAAGTAAGTTGTAAAAATGGAAGTCATTTGTAATACATTTCCTACATCTTCCAAATAGCTTCCTAACATATAATTTTTTACCTTTTCTAACTCATCAGCATCAGGCTTTGATTGCTTCATGATATCAATTTCTTTGTAAATTTCTTCAATAGCATCTTTATAAACCTCTTTACCAACTTCAGTTTTAATAACTTGCATACTACCCAATTTATCAAACCTAATTCCTGAATGAATACCATAAGTAAACCCTTTATCTTCTCTAATATTCATCATTAAGCGGCTACCAAAATAGCCTCCTAAAATAGTATTGGCTACTCTTAAAATATTTGAATCTTTATGTTTTCTATCTATTGAATGCATTCCTATTCTGATACAACTTTGCACTGCACCTTCTTTTTCAACATAAATTTTTTGTTGTGCCGATGCTTGAACCACAGGAAACAAAGGCTCATGAACATTTTTTGATGCCCAATCAGTAGTTCCAATTATTTTTTCAATTTGCTGAAGTAAGGCATCATCAATATTGCCAGCAATAAATAAAAAAGCATTGTTGGGGGTATAATAGTTTTTATGAAAGGCTCGTAAATCATCAACTAAAACTTTATCATAATCTATTTCATTCAGAATTGAACCATACGGATGTTGGCTACCGTAAAGCGCTTCACGGAAAATTTGCTTATTTAAAAAATCGGGTTTTTCTAAATTTTGTTTTAAGTTTTGCTTGCCTCGGTTTAAGTTTGTTTTTAATTCTTTTTCATCAAATGAAGGATGCAAAATCATATCCATTAAAACGGGTACTAAAGCAGTTACATGTTTTTTCAAACTTGAAAAACCAATGCCAGCATTATCATAATCAGCCACAGCTCTAAGATTAGCGCCATAAAAATCAAAGTGGTCAGCAATTTGAATAGCATTCATTTTTGCAGTACCTTCTTGTAATTGCCTATTAGTATAAGATGCAATAAGTTGCTGCTGACTATAAATAGTGCCAGCCTTAAAATTCAAACCAATATCAATAATCGGTGTATTATCTTGATGCAAATAATATACATCTAATCCGTTGCTGAATTTTGTTTTACCTAATTCAGGTAATTTGATTTCAGGAATAGAATTGATAGCTGGGGCAATAGTTCGGTCAATCATTTTTATTTTTTTGGGATTTTTATTTATCAGTATTTCTAACTTTTTTTCGTGATTCTTTTTTGTGACTCACCTCTTTTTTATCCTGAATCCGTTTTTCATTTACGATGGGCGAAGGTTCTGTTTTTATTCTTTTAATCACAGGTTTTAAAGCCATTTCAATTACTTTCAAAAATTTTTTTTGAGCCTTTTCTTTATTGGCTAATTGCGTTCTATCGGTTTCGTTGGTTATTTGCAACAAGCCTTCGGCATTAATTTTATTAGCTACTTTTTTAAAAATAATTTGTTTTTCATCATTGCTTAATATTCGGCTTGATAACACATCAAAATATAACTCAGCTTTGGTAGCTACTTTATTTACATTTTGCCCACCCTTGCCACCACTTCGGGCAAAGTTGAAAGTACATTCTTTTAATAATCCAGCCTTGTTCATTGTTAAAAATATTTATTGCAAAGAACGGAAAATTTTGGTGTGATAAAAAAAATTCAGCATAGCTTTGTACTGCTAATTTTCACAATGGACATCAACTCATCCCGAAAGGCTGTATTTCAGTATATTTTTATAGGTGTAATTGCTATATTTCTTTTACGATTATTTTATTTACAAATAGTTGATAAAACTTACAAGCATTTAGCTGATGAAAATGCTTTGCGAAAAATTACCATTTATCCTTCCAGAGGCTCCATGTATGATAGAAAAAGCAAACTAATTGTTTGCAATCAGGCCCAATATGATTTAATGATTGTGCCACGTGAAGTAAAAAAATTTGATACGCTTTTATTTTGTCAGCTTTTAGAAATTGATAAACCTGCGCTTTTATCTAATTTAAAAAAAGCCTACCAAACGCCTTATAAACCCTCAGTTTTTTTAAAGCAATTACCACAACGAGTGTACTCAAGGTTTGAAGAAAATTTATTCAACTTCCCAGGGTTTTATTCACAGGTACGAACCGTACGTAGTTATTTGCACGATTGTGCTGCACACATGTTGGGCTACATTAGTGAGGTGGATGATAAAATTTTAAAGAAAAATAAATATTATAGAAGTGGTGATTATATTGGTATGAGTGGTATTGAACAACAGTATGAAGAGCAACTTCGGGGCATTCGTGGTTCAAAATTGGTATTGGTTGATGTTCATAATAGGGAGCAAGGCAGTTATAATAATGGCGCCGAAGATACCTTAGCAGTAGAAGGTGAAAACCTTACATTAAGCATTGATATTGAGTTGCAAGAGTATGGTGAAAAATTAATGAAAAATAAAATTGGTAGCGTTGTAGCAATTGAGCCTGAAACGGGTGAAATATTAGCTATGATAAGCAGCCCAACCTACGACCCTAATTTATTAAACAGCCGTGAACGGGGTAAAAACTATAGGAAGCTTTATTTAGATTCCATGAAGCCTTTATTAAATAGGCCTTTAATGGCAAACTATCCGCCAGGTAGTACTTTTAAATTAATGGTAGGATTAGTTGCCATGCAAACTGGAAGCATATCGCCGCAATTTGGTTATCCTTGCTCACGTGGTTATCATTTAGGAAATCTTACTGTAAAATGCCACCAGCATCCATCAGCAGGCAATATATCGCAAGCCATTTTAAATAGCTGCAATGCTTATTTCTGCCAAGCTTTTAGGCTAACCGTTGATAATAATAAAGTAGGAAAAAATGTGCAAGAAGGCATGGATGTATGGCATGATATGATGTGTTCATTTGGGTTTGGACATAAATTAGGTATTGATTTACCATCGGAAAAAGGATGCTTAATACCAGATGCAAAATATTATAACAAAATGCATAAAGGCACCAACTGGCATTCATCAGCCATTCTTTCATTAGGCATTGGGCAAGGCGAAGTGTTGGCTACACCATTGCAAATAGCAAACGAATTTGCATGTATTGCAAACAGAGGATATTACTACACACCACATGTTGCCAAAAAATTTATGGCTACTAATGATTCTGTATTAAACCGATTTAGAATTAAACATCGCACCATGGTTGATCAATATTGGTTTGAACAAATTATTGATGGAATGGAAGGGGTGGTAACCATGGGAACGGCTAGCAATGCCCGTGTAAGCGGCGTTCCGATTTGTGGTAAAACAGGTACAGCACAAAATCCGCATGGTAAAGATCATAGTTTGTTTGGCGCATTTGCCCCTAAAGTAAAACCTAAAATTGCTATATGTGCCATTGTTGAAAATTCAGGATTTGGCAATGATTGGGCAGCGCCAATTGCCAGTTTGATGATTGAAAAATATTTAAATGATACTATTTCGGTAGCTCGAATTCCCATGCAAAAACGAATGGAAGAAGCTAATTTGCTGCCACGTAAGGCATATTAAATGGTGATAAATGCTACACAAATTTTTATCTATTAAAAATAAAAAGTACGATTTCTGTTTTTTGTCTTATAACCTTACAACTTGCATGTAAGCTTGTACAAAAGGCATCTTCATTGATTTCGAAAATGCAAAAAATAATCAATAGTATTTTCAAATTATTGTTTTGGAGGCTTGATTATTTAGGTTATTTCGCATCAATTATCACTGGTTGATTGCCTTTGCCGCCTATAAATATTATTTTGCTATTGGTTGAACCTGCCAATTCTTTCATCGCTTTTATTTGTTCGTATTGCAATTGTTTATCGGTTAATCCTTCACTAATAATATGCTGATAATCGGCTATACCTTGGGCTTCTACACGTTTGCGTTCGGCTTCTTGTTTTTCTTTTTGTAATACAAATTGCATTTTTTGTGCTTCCTGTTCGGCTTGTATTTTTTCTTCAATGGTACCTTTTACACTGGCTGGCAACGAAATATTTCTGATTAATAATTGTTCTAAAATCAATCCACGGCTTTTAAAATTATCTTCAATACTTTTCGAAATTCTTACTTGAAATTCTTCACGTTTGGTAGAGTACAACGCCACTGCATCATACGAAACAGCGTTATCTCTAATACGAGTTCTAGTAATTGGTCGTACAATTTTATCGGTATAATCTAACCCCACTTCACGTAATAAATTAGGCGCTTCGGTTGGTACTACTCTGTATAAAATAGTTAGGTCAATAACCACCTCTAATCCATCTGCTGTTAGTACTCTAATGGCATCATCGCCTTGTTTATTGCCCTCATCATGCACAGCACTCATGGTATAATTTTGTGTTTTTATATCCATCATTTTTACATCCATTAATGGGTTTACAAAATTCATTCCGCTGGTTAGCACATCTTTTTCAACCTTACCAAATAAAGCTTTTACGCCTACATGACCTGAATCTACTTGAACAAAACAAGCCGTAATAACGCCTAAAGCCATTATTAAAAGTCCTGCCAATCGTGCAAAATTTGTGATTCTAATAACCTGTGGAGTGTTGATGATTCGAGCTGCTACAACAGCAGCAATCAAAATAATTAACCCAATAATAATGAGTGCCATAATATTAATTTTTCGCAAAGTTATACAAACAAGGATTCAATAAATTAATTTGTAATGCACAGTGTGTTTTTATAAATTTTTCCAAAACCAAAAATCGGTTTGTGGTGTAGTACCAAGCGGAAAATCATTTTCAATACCTGTAGTTTCAAAGCCCATTTTTTTGTAAAATTCTTGCGCTCTTATGTTGTATTCCCA
>JBEANU010000379.1:0-7400 GCA_041165265.1 Bacteroidota bacterium
TATCATTCATAGCATTTGCTTTTTTGCGTTCGTTGTTCATGGCTTCACAATTGGTTTTTATTTTAGCAATGCGTTCTGAAATTTCTTTAATCAATTCAATTTGAGCAGTAGCATTTTTTGCTAATCCTAAATCTTTTAAACCTTGTGCATTAGTAATCAATTTAGTTTGATATTCAATAGCTGCAGGAATGATTTGATTCAATGCTAAATCTTCCATCACACGAGCTTCAATTTGTACTTTTTTGAAATAATCTTCCAACATAATGTCATAACGAGCATGCAATTCAGTTTCATTAAAAATTCCATTTTCTACAAATAATTTTACTGAAGATTTGCTTACATAAGCATCTAAGGCTTGTGGCGTAGTAGTGATATTTTTCAAACCACGTTTTGTGGTCGCTTCTTTTTTCCATTCATCGCTATAGTTATCGCCTTCAAACAAAATATTTTTTGAAGCTGAAATGTATTTACGCAACACGGTTAAAATCGCTCCGTCTTTACGTTCGCCTTTTTCAGCAATCGCTTCTACATCTTTATGAAATTGCATTAATTGATTTGCCACAATAGTATTCAAAACCGTCATTGCACTTGAACAATTCGCAGAAGAACCAACGGCACGGAATTCAAATTTATTACCTGTGAATGCAAATGGAGAAGTTCTGTTTCTATCGGTATTATCCATCAACAAATCAGGTATTTTGTTATGAATATCCATTTTCAACATCACTTTATCTGCATCATTTGGTTTGTTTTTATCACTTACTCTTGTTTCAATTTCATGTAAAACTTCGCTTAAATAAGTTCCTGCAAATACACTGATAATAGCTGGTGGTGCTTCATTGGCGCCCAAGCGATGGTCGTTACCTGCTGATGCAATGGCAGCTCGTAATAAATCAGCATGGTCATGAACCGCCTTAATCGTGTTGATGAAGAAAGTCAAAAATTGTAAATTAGTTTTTGGCGTTTTGCCTGGGCTTAATAAATTGGTTCCGGTGTCGGTTCCCATACTCCAATTATTGTGTTTACCACTTCCATTTACGCCTGCAAATGGTTTTTCGTGTAACAACACTTTCAATCTGTGTCTTTTTGCAACACGTTCCATAATATCCATCAACAATTGATTGTGGTCAACAGCAATATTCACTTCTTCAAACACTGGTGCCACTTCATACTGCCCTGGTGCTACTTCATTATGACGAGTTTTTAATGGAATACCTAATTTAAAACATTCTTTTTCAAAATCCATCATGTAAGCAAAAACACGTTCAGGAATTGTTCCAAAATAATGGTCTTCCAATTGCTGGCCCTTAGCTGGTGTATGCCCAAAAATTGTTCTGCCCGTCATCATCAAATCAGGACGAGCTAAATATAATTCTTCATCCACAACAAAATATTCTTGTTCCCAACCTAATGTAGCATGAACTTTTGTACATGCCTTATCAAAATAATTTACAACAGGCAATGCTGCTGTTTCCAACAAATGCAATGACTTTAATAATGGTGCTTTATAATCTAATGCTTCACCACTGTAAGCCACAAAAATAGTAGGGATGCACAATGTTTTACCATTGTTCACTTCCATAATAAATGCAGGTGATGATGGGTCCCAAGCGGTATAACCACGAGCCTCAAAAGTGCTGCGAATACCACCATTGGGGAAAGAAGATGCATCAGGTTCTTGCTGAATTAATGCGTTGCCATCAAATGCTTCAATGCCTTTTCCTGTAGCAGTTGGTGTAAAAAATGCATCATGTTTTTCAGCCGTTGTGCCAGTTAATGGCTGAAACCAATGGGTGTAGTGGGTTACACCTTTTGTCATTGCCCAAGCTTTCATTCCGTTTGAAACTTCATTAGCAATTTCTCTATCCAATTTTGTTCCGTTGGCAATAGCATGCTTTACTTTTTTGAAAACATCATTCGGCAAATGCTGACGCATCATATCTTCAGTGAAAACATTTTTACCATAATAATCGCTGACTTTATTTTCTAAATCAGGATTAACATCCACCTTTTGATTGATGTTTTTGATTGCATGAAAACGTAAGTTTGACATAAAAAAGGGTATTTTTATTGGTTATGGCTGCAAAAATATGATATTTTATTTAATAAATACCTTTATTTTTTATTTTTACTTGCTTTATTTAAATTTTAAAGAAAAATTTAATCATTATTAATTAGAGTATCTAAAATATTTCAAAAAATTAATGCATTAAAGAATGCTTTACTACATTTATCATCTTAAGCCAATTAATAACATGAAAAAAATAATTATAGTAATAGTTGCCTTGCTAAGTATTAAAATGCTGCATGCACAATCTATTAAAAAAATGGAATTTAGCAATGATACTACATTACCTAATTGGGTAAAATTAATGTGTGCTAACAACATAGATTTGGGGGCTATAGTTACTGAGCACAATGCTTATTATAAAACACATCCTTTTAAAAAAACAGCATACACTCAATATTATAAACACCTACTGCAAAAGGTTTCAAGAGATTATAATGGTACTTCATTGGGGCATGAAATGAGTGATGAAATGAAAAACAATCAATTCAATTATTGGCAAATAATAAAAAATAGACATCAAAAAAAATCAAAATCAAGTAACTCAAGTTGGCGTTGTATTGGGCCTTTTGATTTTGATAAAACAGCAGCAAGTGCAAGTTATGCGGCTGGTTCATCACATATTTATACTACTGAACAATCAGTTAGTAATTCAAACATTTTGTATGCAGGTACAGCCAATGCAGGGCTTTGGAAAACTGCTGATAAAGGATTGCATTGGAGCGGATGCACTTTAAATGAATTGATTACTGAAGTATATGCACTTGAAATTGATTATACAACAAGCAATACAGTTTATTTTAGTGATGGTCAGCAGATTTATAAAACAACAGATGGCGGTTTAACTTTTAATAAAACAGGCAATTCAATTTTTCAATCAGCAGCACACTATACCAATGATATTAAAATGAATCCTGCCAATAATCAAGTTTTGTTAGCAGCCTGTGAAAATGGTTTATACAGAACTGATGATGCAGGACAAACATGGAATATGCTTCAAAGTGGCGCTTGGCAAGAGTTGGAAGTAAAACCTGGCGATACAAGTATTTGGTATGCCATTCATCAAACAGGAAATGTAACACAGTTTTTCAAATCATTGGATGGTGGCAGAACATTTACAATTAGAACAACTGGATGGCCTTCACCAACTGGTGCAGATGAAAATAAAAGAGCTGAGATTGCTGTTACTTCGGCAGCTGCAAATATTATATATGCCTTTGCTACCGGGGCGGCAAATGCCGGAAGTGGTTTGTATGGAATTTATGTAAGTCATGATGCTGGCGAATCATGGGCATTTAAATGTTGTGGTGCCGGCCCAGGAGGTGTGCCAAATGCAGCAACAAATAAAAATTTGTGTGCATGGGCAAAAGATGGAAGTGATGATGGCGGTCAGTTTTATTATGATGTAGCATTAGCCATTTCGCCAATTGATAGTAATGAAGTGCACTGTGGTGCAGTGAATCATTGGGTAAGTAAAGATGGCGGTGTAAATTTTGTATGTCCATCAAAATGGAGTGAATCACAAAATGTGAATTATGTTCATGCTGATATTCATGATATGAACTTTTATGGAAATGATTTTTGGATAGCATGTGATGGTGGTGTTTTTTATTCAGATGATGGTGGCGATACTATTAATAAAAAAATGTTTGGTATTGCTGGTACAGATTTTTGGGGCTTTGGAATGGGCTACTGGCAAGGCTCAGATGTGTTTGTTGGTGGAGCTTATCACAATGGAACATTGATAAAAGATAATAATGTTTATCAAAATGGATGGATAAGTGGAATGGGCGGTGATAATATTTTGGGGAATGTAAATTATGGAAATGAACGACAAATTTTTTGTGATTATGGTAAATTTAAATTAAGCGGAAACCGCACTGTTGGCTTTGCTCAACTACCTAATGGCATGCAACCTTCTTCATCATACATTGTGGGGCAAGATGCTGAAATGGAGTACGATCCTGCCTGCTATAATATTATTTATATGGGTAGTGATAGTGGTTTTTGGAAATCAAATGACGGTGGTGCAAATTTTAATTTATTGCATCAATTTACTGATGGTACTGTAGCATCAATTGAAATAGCAAATGATAGAAAAACATTTTATGTGTGCACATTTTCAAATTGGTGGAGTGCCAAAAAACTATATGTATCAAATGATACAGGTAATACGTGGGTTAATATTACACCCACTAATACTGATTTAAATAATACACTTTATGCACCATTTGATATAGCAGTTGGCGATAGCGCCAACCATGTTTGGATTGCCCGAACCATCATGAGTTCAACCTATCCTCACTTAAATGGATACAAAGTTTATAAAAGTACTGATGCTGGTAATTCATGGATAAATATTACTACACCCACATTAAATGGCGAATACTTAACCAACATTGTACACCAAAAAGGTAGCAATGGCGGCGTTTATTTAGGCACTCGGAGAGCAGTATATTATCGTAATAATACGATGAGTGATTGGCAATTATTTAATGATAGTTTGCCAGCAGTAACCAATTCAACGCAGTTAATTATTAATTATAAAAATAAAAAAATATATAACGGAACTAATAGAAGTGCCTACCAGTGCGATTTGTATGAAAGTAATTTTAAACCAATTGCTCAAATTTCAGTTGATAAATTAACCGCCACATGTTTACGGGATACCTTTTATTTTACCGATCATTCCACTATTTGTAATACAAATGCAAGCTGGAATTGGAGTTTCCCAGGTGGCACTCCTTCAAGTTCAACGCTTCGTTCACCTAAAATTAAATATCAAAATCCGGGTAAATATTCAGTGACTTTAAGTGTAGCTGATATTAATGGAAGCAATACACAAACGCTTTCAAATTTTATTACTGTGCAAGATAATTGCAGCGCTGATACTATACCAGATAAGGCTTTGCAGCTAAATGGAATAAATGCTTCAGCTAGTATTGAACCCTTAAATTTAAACACAAATACCATCACATTTACTGCTTGGATAAAACCTGATGCCGTACAAAAAGATTATTCAGGAATTATTTTTTTAAGAGGAAGTTCAACTGCTAATGGTATTTCAGTAATGCAAAATTTAGATTTACGTTATCATTGGAATAACAGCAATTGGTGGTGGAGTAGCGGTTTGCATTTAATTCCTAATCAATGGAACCACATTGCGTTAGTTGTTTCAGCATTAAATACCACTATTTATTTAAATGGCATTTCTGCTGTAAATAGCATTGCAAATAACTTTGAAGCATTTACCGATGCCATTAAATTGGGTGTTGATGGCAATAATGGAACCAATAGAAATTTTAAAGGAGAGATGGATGAAGTTTGTATTTATAATCGTTCATTATCTCAAAATGAAATTAGAGAACAAATGCATTTAACTAAAAATCCAGCAATAATAAATGGATTGATGGCCTATTATCAATTCAATGAACCCAACGGAATTATCTTAGATAAGGCTACAGGATTTAATGCTTTACCATCAGCATCATGTAACCGAATAATTTCTACAGCACCCGTTGGAGGCGGCAATAGTAGCCGATTAAGTGTAAATGCACAAGGAAATATTTTATTCGGAAACACCGGTTGTTCAATTAATTTTTCAAACCCTAATCCTAATGGTGAGGTAGTTGTTAGCCGATTAAATGTTCACCCTGATCAATTACCTAATAGTAATAATAGTTCAAAATGTTATTGGATTATTGATAACTACGGTACTAATAATTCAATAGCAAATTTTAATGGATTACAATTGAATAATGTAGGAAATATTACAACTGCTGATGCTTCAAATCCATCGCAATTTAATTTGTATCAAAGAGCTTGGAATGCCGATGGAAATACATGGGCAAATGCCGTTGATAGTGCTACTCAAGCTACTTCAGGCTTTAATGGCGCACTAACTTTTAGCACAAATGTTCCTATCAATGTATCTTCACAAATAGTTGTTTCAAGTAGAAGTAATCAATCTTTTACTTCCGCTCATCAGTTAACAAATTCAGCTACAAATCAACTTAAATTATACCCATCACCTATACAAATTGGTGGAGTAATCTATTTTAAAAATGAAAATAAAAATGAAAAAACTGATTGCACTATTTATAATGTTGATGGTAAAAAAATTATACAATTAACTTTTGAAAACACTTATTTATTAAATACTTCAAGCCTAATTGCTGGAAACTATTTTTATCAATTTAAAACTGATAACAAAATTCAGAATGGAGTTTTTGTAATTATTGATTGATGCAATTTTTTTTGTTTTTAATCAATAAAAAATCACCCTCATTTCGTATTTATATTTTATGAAAATAATTATCCTATTTACTTGCATCGTTTTATTTTTTCCATTTCAAAGCATATCACAAGTTGTAATAATTGATTCGCTAAATTTTCCGAATGAGCCATCCATCACTATGAATCCTAACAATCCAATGCAGTTGGTAGCAGGTTCAAATATTGATAATGTGTACCATTCAAATGATGGAGGCAAAACTTGGATAAAAAAACAATTAACTTCCACATCTGGTGTTTGGGGCGACCCTGTTTTGATAAATGATGACCAAAATAATTTTTATTTCTTTCATCTATCATCACCTAACGGCGGATGGGGCAGTTCTGGTTTTTTAGATAGAATTGTTTGTCAAAAAAGTATTGATGCTGGCGTTACATGGTCAGTTGATGCCTCACTAGGATTGCATCAAACAAATGAAGTAGAAGATAAACCTTGGGCAATTTACAGCCCCTTAAACAAAGAAATTTATGTAAGCTGGACAGAGTTTGATAGATATCAAAATGTTCCATTTGGCTATCAAGTTACTAATGCTGATAGTAGCCGAATTTTATTTTCAAAAAGTATTGATGGGGGAGTTACTTGGTTAAACCCAATTAAAATAAACGATGAATCAGGCGATTGTATTGACTCCGATAATACTACAGAAGGCGCCGTTCCGGCTGTTGGCATAAATGGCGAAGTATATGTAGCTTGGAGCAATCAAGGAAAAATTATTCTGAATAAATCAACCGATAAAGGTCAAAATTGGTTAGCCAAAAATATTTTTGTTTGCAATCAAATTGATGGTTGGGATATTACCGTTCCTGGATTTAACAGAACCAACGGAATGCCTGTAGTGGCTTGTGATATTAGCAACAGTGCTTATAAAGGGAATGTATATATCAACTTTACGGATACTCGAAATGGCTTAAATAATACAGATGTTTTTTTAGTAAAATCAACAGATGGAGGTATTACTTGGAATTCTGCCAAAAAAGTAAATACCGATAATGGCATAGCACATCAATTTTTAAATTGGATGAGTGTTGATCCTATAAC
>JBEANU010000380.1:0-4007 GCA_041165265.1 Bacteroidota bacterium
AGCATACATAATATTGCTGCTACAACATGTATCAATAAATTAAAGTAAAAAAATGTGAGTTGAAGTGAATTAAAACCCATTAACCACCAAACAAAATAGCAAACTTGAAAACTAAATGGCGGAAATGAAGTGTAGTAGCAATTTCCTTTAAAATCAATCAGTCCGGGCCAATATTGAACAAATTTATCACCTTGGTTTTCAAACGTATTGGTGGCACTGTAATAACAACTTTGAGGTGATTGATGATGCCAAGCCTCCATAAAATTAAACGTATTACTGTAACCTGAAAAAGTGGAATTACGAGTAATATTTATTTTGAAAAAAATATTTATTGCAATTAAAATCGGTAGTAAAATCCAGATTAGTTTATTTTTCATTTTTTAAAAAAAAATTGAAATATTTTCAATATTAAAGATGGTATTTTTTTGAACAAAACTAAAATGTAAATGTTAGTGATTGAATAATTTTTCAAAGTTTAAATTGTACTTTCGCAACCTCAAAAAAAAACAAAAATATTATATTTATATGGAACAAATAAAATGCTTGATAATTGGTAGTGGCCCAGCTGGTTATACTGCTGCAATTTATGCTTCAAGAGCTGGATTAAAACCAGTATTATACACAGGTTTAGAGCAAGGTGGGCAACTAATGCAAACCACTGATGTTGAGAATTATCCTGGTTATCCTAAAGGTATTCTGGGGCCTGAAATGATGGAAGATTTCAGGAAACAAGCTGAACGAATGGGCACTGATATTAGATATGCAATTGTTACAAAAGTGGAGCAGGGCAAGCCTTATCATACTGTTCATATTGAAGATGGCACTATTTTACAAGCCGCTACAATAATTATTGCTACTGGCGCAAAAGCAAAATGGTTAGGCATACCAAGTGAGCAAAGATTAAACGGTTATGGTGTTTCAGCATGTGCTGTATGCGATGGCTTTTTTTATAAAAATATGGATGTAGCCATTGTAGGTGCAGGTGATACAGCTTGTGAAGAAGCTTTATACTTATCAAAATTATGTACCCATGTAACCATGTTGATACGTAGCGATAAAATGAGAGCAAGCAAAGTGATGCAACAACGTGTATTAGATACAAAAAACATTACGGTGTTGTGGAATACTGAAACAGATGAAATATTGGGTGATAAAGGCGTTGAGGGTTTACGCATTTTAAATAATAAAACAAATACAAAATCAGAAATTGCAATTAAAGGGTTCTTTGTAGCCATTGGTCATCAACCAAGTAGCGATTTATTTAAAGGCTGGATGGATATGGATGAACAAGGTTATATCATTACAAAACCAGATACTACTTTAACCAATGTGGATGGCATATTTGCAGCTGGCGATGTACAAGATAAAAATTATCGTCAGGCTGTAACATCAGCTGGTAGTGGCTGCATGGCAGCCTTAGATGCTGAAAGATATTTAAGCCATCATGGCTTATAGGCATACCAAATTGATACTACCTTCACAAATTTCACTTGGCATAATTTACATAGCATCACAATTTTTTTATTGAATTGTGATGCTATTTTTCTAAAATAGAACTACATTGTTGCAAACTAATTTTACTATGACTTTTGATGAATTAAATTTAAATAAACCGCTTTTAAACGCTTTAGAGGATTTAAAAATTACACAACCTACCACAATACAACATAAAGGTTTTGCACCAATTATGTCAGGTAAAGATATTGTTGGTATTGCCCAAACTGGCACGGGCAAAACAATTGCTTACATACTACCAACATTAAGATTGTGGCAATTTTCAAAAGAAAAAAATATTCAAATTTTAGTTTTAGTACCCACTCGTGAATTGGTAGTTCAAGTAGCTCAGGAATATGAAAAATTGGGAAAATATTTAAGTTTAAATGTAGTAGGAGTTTATGGTGGTGGTAATATTAATACTCAAGCAGCTCAAATAAAACAAGGCGTTGATGTGTTGGTAGCAACTCCTGGCCGATTTTTAGATTTGGTTTTAAATTATTCATTAAAATTAAAATCAGTAAAACGATTAGTAATTGATGAAGTAGATGAAATGATGGATTTAGGATTCAGACCACAACTTACTAGAGTTTTAGATTTATTGCCTATCAATCGTCAGAACTTAATGTTTTCAGCCACCATGACAAAAGAGGTGGAAGCATTGATACAAACATTTTTTAAATTTCCGCAAGTAATTGAAGCTGCGCCAACAGGAACACCTGTTGAAAATATTACACAAATTGGTTTTCCGACAGCTAATTTTTATACTAAAATAAATTTATTACAACATTTACTGAATGAAGATTCAGAAATGAAAAAAGTAATGGTGTTTGTGGCTACCAAAAAACAAGCTGATTTATTGCATGAAAATTTGCAACTAAAAATGCCACTTGAAACAATAGGAATCATTCATGCTAACCGAGCTCAAAATGTACGATTTGCTGCTGTTAATTTATTCAAAGATGGTTCAAACCGAATATTAATTGCTACTGATATTGTAGCCCGTGGATTGGATATTTCAGAAGTAACTCATGTGATTAATTTTGATATGCCCGATGTGGCTGAAAGTTATATTCATAGAATTGGAAGAACTGGCCGAGCTGATAAAAAAGGAATTGCAATAAGCTTTGTAACCAAAGCTGAAAAAGAGTTTCAAAGTGCTGTTGAAAAATTAATGAAGTTGAAAATAAAGATGAAACGGTTTCCGGCTTTGGTTGAAAAAAGTAAAATTCTTTTACCTGAAGAAATGCCAGTTGATAAAATGAAAATCATTCAACTAAAACCAACTAATAGGGATGATGCCGGTGCTTCATTTCATGAAAAGAAAAAAAAGAATACTAAAGTAAACACCATTGTAAGGCATAAAGATAGAATGATGAAAAAATACGGTAAACCCAAAACTCGTGGGCAAAAACCCAAAAGAAAGAAAAAATAAATTCATCATTATCCCCTACTCACTTTATTGCTGTTAAAATTTTTTATGGAATTATTTTAATAACATCATCTATTATTTTTTAACTTTTTAAATTATAATTTTTATGTTACAACAAATCGTTTTATCAAAAAGCATGAACCAATTAGTGTTCGAAAATCGTAACCAAAGTTATGGTGCATTTTATCTTCGTAATGAATATGATAAGCACATTAAACGTGCCTTTGGTATTGTATTCTTATTTTTTGTTTCAGTAGGTACTTTTGCATTTTATTCAAGTTTTGTTAAACCTGTGATTACTGAAAAACTTACTCCACAATTTACTTTATTTGATGTAAATATTGAACCAAAATTAGAGTTTGAAAAACCACAAATGCAACAACCAAATCCTGAAAAAGCGTTAGGCACTCCCCTTCCCACTGAAATTACAGATAAAAAAATTCCGCCACCTGTTGATACTAAACCTGAAACACCAATTACACCTGGTGACCCAATCGGTAAATTAAATCCTAAAACCGACAATCCTTTACCAGCCTCAACTGGCGGTGGTACAGCAATTATTACCCACCATGAAACCAAAAAACCAATTGATAATAATCTTGTTGAAAAATTAGCTATGTTTCCGGGTGGTGAGGAAGCGATGGCTGAATTTTTAGCCAACCATATTCATTTTACAAATAGGGCAAAAGAAAATGAAGTAGAAGGTAAAGTAATGTTGAATTTTGTAATTGATGAAGATGGCAATATTAAGGATTGTAATATTATTAGAGGTTTAGGATTTGGATTAGATGAGGTTGCAATTAACGCCATAAATAAAATGCCTCAATGGATTCCTGCTGAACAAGGTCATCGTAAAGTAGCAGTAGTATTTACGTTGCCTATCGAATTTTTATTGCATTAATATTTAACTTGTTTCTAATTAATTAGTCAAGCCTCAAAAAGTCAATTTCAATGATTTAGAGCGGCATTGTAAAAATTAGCGTTAAGAAAATTTATCAGTAGAGCAAAAAAAAGCAAAATTGTTTGAAGTCAGCCACCAATAAGCTTTTTAATTATGCAAAAACTTAAATCGGCTGACAAG
>JBEANU010000381.1:0-33954 GCA_041165265.1 Bacteroidota bacterium
TAAATCGTGTATGTTCTTTAAATCTGGTAAACAATGGATTTGATTTGAAAAACAATATAAATAACCTAAACTATCTGGTATCGGAGGTAAACTACTAAGTTGATTATTATTACAAATTAAATAATTCAAAGAAGATGGTAAAGTAGGTAAACTTGCAAGGAGATTGCCAACGCAATCTAAACTTGTCAATGTTGATGGTAAAGTAGGTAAACTATCAGCATTATTCCAATCACAAACCAAAGATAATAAATTTGAAGGTAATATTGGAAGAGAAGTTAGTTGGTTACCACCACAGTCAAAAGTTAGTAAACTCGACGGTAAAGCTGGTAAACTTGTGAGATAATTGTTGTCACAATCCAATTTTAGTAAATTGGGTGGTAATGAAGGAATATTTGTTAGCAAATTGTGATCGCAGTATAAAGCTAGTAAACCTGATGGTAAGGTTGATAAATTGGTAATATGACTGTTAGAACAGTCTAGGTGTTTTAGGCTAACAAAATATTGGATACCAGTTAAATCTGTAATGGACGAATAAAAAGGTCTTAAAATAGTATCTGTTAATACTTTGGCATCTTGCGTATTCAGTTGATTTCCATTCATAGCACTACTATAACCATGACTATTTAACCAATTTACAAAAAAACCATCAGGTATAGTTACATACTGTGCCTTCGCATTTTTGCCCATCATCATTGCCAATAACAAAAGCAGGGTAAATATTTTTTTCATCTATTTAAATTATTTATGGTTAGATGCAATTCGGATAAGTACAACAACAGAATGATTAACTAAGGTTATGTTGTTGTTTTTAATCATCCTCATTTCATGTTCTAATTTTTAGTTGGTAGTAAATTTATTCTTTTCTGTTCAAAATAAAAAATATAGATGCACAATTTATAAAAGGTATAATGCTGATTTTTTGAGGCAATACTATTTATAAGCAACAAAGGCTATCTCAATCAAATTGAGATAGCCTTTGTTGCTAAAAACATTTATTAATTAGTTTGATTTTATCAATCTAACATTTAATAAATTATTGTTTGATTTAACTTTAATTGTATAAACTCCATTTGGATATTTAGCTAAAGATATTTTTTCATTAAACTCATTTGTTGCTTTTGCTTGAATAGTTTTTGAATCCATCACCTGTCCTAAAGTATTTAAAACAGTTAATTCAGCAGTTGCCGATTTTAATTGAAAAGATAAATTCACATCATTAGTTACTGGGTTAGGGTAAGCATAAATTTGCGAAGGAGTAACATCATTAATGCCAGCTGGCCAAAAATTAACAGCCATAGTATCAGTATATGTTCCGCAAGCACCATTTACTGTTAAAATAACCATGTGTGTACCATAGTTTGCATAATTATGAACTGGGTTTTGAGTGAATGCTAATGCTGTTGTATCGCCAAAATCCCATGTCCAACTAGTTGCATTGGTTGATAAATCAGCAAAGTAAACACTTGTTGAATCAGTGATGTAGCCAAATGAAGCGGCGCCTGATGCCAATACCATTTCTATAGAATCAACAACACTACAACCAGGTGCACTTGAAACTGTTACATGAATCCATCCTGTTGAATTTACAATAATAGTATCATTTCTGGTAGTTTTTGTATCATCCCATAAATAAGTGTTAGTATTGCCAAATCCTCCACCACCTTGAGCTCTTAATACAACCTGTGTTCCAGGGCATACGGTATCAATACCAGGATTTAAGTTGGTGATATTGCCTGGGTTAGGCGGATTAACTGCTGTTACAGTAATTTGAACAGTTGAGCTACAAGCACCAATTGATCCTGTAATAGTATAATTACCACCACCTGGGCCACCAGCTGGCGTTACTGAAGCTGAATCATTAGCTGAAGATAAAAAAGTAACACCATTAGTGTTATTCCATGAATAGGTAGTAGCACCCTTGATGGTAACTGTAGCACTTGATGATGTTAAGGTACAATATCTAATTGGTGATGATGGAGTAACTACTAAATTAGGTTGAACCCCTGAAATTACTTCAATATTAATTGATGCTGTATCAGCACATCCAGCTGTATTTGATACAATTAAGGTGTATGGATATGTTCCAACGTTGGCTATCATTGCAGTATCTCTTCTTGTAATTGGGCCGTTGCTCCAATTATAAGTTAATCCGCCACCAAATCCAGCATTAGGGCCCGTTAAAATAACCGTACCACCAGTACACATGGTATCATTTACTAAATTAGTTGTAATAGTTGCTGTAGGTGTATTTGACCGTGTTACAGTAACCGATGCAGTAGTAGAGCAAATGCCGTTTGAGCCCGAAACTGTATATACTGTTGTGCCACCACCTGGGCCACCACCACCTGTTGGGGTTGCAATAACTGTAGTACCAGTTGATGTATTTAATGTTGCAGCTGGGGTCCAAGTATAAGTAGTAGCAGTGCCTGAAGCTACTAAAGTAACTCCTGGGCCACCCACACAATAGGTAGCTGTAATTGGCGAAACAGATACTGTAGGCGGAGTACCAACATTTACAACAATTGTAACCGTATCAGATGAAGAGCAACCTGTTGCATTAGATGTAACAGTGCCAATATATGTAGTAGTTGTAGTTGGCGAAATTGTATCTCTTCTTGTAATAGGGCCATTGCTCCAAGAGTAAGTGCCACCACCACCTGGGCCACCACCAATATTTGGCATTGTTAAAATTACTGTAGTTCCAACACAAATTGTATCATTAGGAATAGATGACGTAATTGTTGCATTTGGTGAATTTGATACTGTTAAAATAACTTGAGCAGTATCTGAGCAACCTGCAGCATCAAAACCAGTTACAACAATGGTACGAGTACCGCCACCAAAACCACCACCTGCAGGCGGTGTAGCTGTAACTGTTGAACCTGTTGTAGCATTTAAACCAGCATTTGTTGATGACCAAGTATAGGTTAAAACATTTGAAGCAGTTAGTGTTGTAGTTGTACCACTACATAATGCTACCGTTGTAGGTGTAACCATTACAGTTGGTAAAGCTGCATTACTAATATTTATTGAATCAAGTGGAGTGGTATAAGTTAAACCACTGCCTGAACAAGTAACAACACATTGGTAATACATCACTGCAGTAGGTGATGATAATACACCTGTATTGGCACTAATAGTATTACTTGAACCTGCAATTGTTGTAAAAGTACCTGTAGCTGTAGTTGAGCTTTGCCAATCGTAAGTTAAACCACCGGCATTAGTAATAGGTGCTGTTAAAGTTAAATTTGCTGAACCTGAACCACCGCATATTATATTGGTACTATTAATAATTGAACCAACATTAGGTGTGCCGGTACACATTGGCGGAAATGCTGTCCATGAAATTTCATCAACAAAAATATTTCTACCAGTGTTACCGCCGCCGCCGCCAGCAACTCTTTGACTTGTTCCCTCAAACAAAATATAATTGCTTGCAGTATTAAATGAAGTTGGAATGGCAAATGAGTATTGATACCAGCCAATAGCTGCTTCAGTATTAGGTAATGCAATTGCTGTTGAACGGGCAACGCCACCAATACGTGTTGCGCCCATAGTAGTATCTGAAGTATTTACCCAAATGGTAATACTATCGCCTTGCATAGCAAATGCAGTATCACGATATACCCACATGCTAACTGATGTAGCGGCTGTGCCTCTGCCTGACATATCAATCATTGGCGTACATAATGTTTGCATGCTTCCGGCAGCATTATTTCGGCTATCAAATCTTGCCATTGCTGTTCCTGCATAAGGGGTAGCGGCAGGATTAGTTCCATTAGGAGTTGTTCTCCGCCAAATTTGATTTCCACCAACGCCACCAGTAATTAATGGTGAAATTTTCCAGCCAGTAGGTGCGAATGCAGCATTTTCAAACCCTTCAGTAGTAACTACTTGCGCAAAGGAGCTTGAACTTGATACAACCGAAAGCAATACAATTAGCATTGCAAAAAGGTGTTGTAATGTTCTTTTTTTCATTTTTTAACTGTTGATTTTTGTTTAATTATTATTATTTTTGAGATAGATTTTATACCATGCAAGTTCATTTTTTTTATCCAATCAATACTTATATAATTTTTTATAAAAATTATAAGATTAGGGTTTAGTATTCAAAACCTACCATTTGAAATAGTTCGTTTAATGGTAATTTATCCAATCTTTTTTCCTGAATAGTTTTCATCTTTTTATTGATGGCTTTTGAATTTGGTAATTCTTTTTCAGATACCAATTCAAAAACATATTTATTTCCATTTTTTAACAAATTAAATTGTAAAGGAAAAATATTAGGATTAGATGGATACTGAAAATCGTAAATTAAGTTTGATGTTTCATTAATTTCATTGGTAAATAAAGTAGTGCTAGAGTACATTTTATTTAAGAATTTAATTTTTGAGATAGTAGTATTGTGACCTAAAATTTGAATAGGAAGTTCAGGAATTGTAAAAGTATTTTGAGAACTATGAAGTTGTTGGAGTAACCCCATTTCAGTTGTATAATGGTAATTTCCCTTTTTTGAAAAAAAATAGTAATTGATAGATGGTTCATCTATTTTTTTTGTTCCAATTAAAGTATCACTACCAATCAATAAGTAAGAGTAATTATATTCATTATTTTGATACACTTCAATTTTTGCACTATCGTTGCCAATTGATTTTAGAGATGCTTTTTTGAAATTTTCAATCGCATTAGTTTCACTTTGCATGCTTTTTATTAATGCAACAATTTTTTCAACATATGCTCCATTTTCAAAATTATAACTGCCGGTAGTACACTCAAACAAACTCTCATTTTCAAGGTTTTGCATGCAATATTCTAAATCAATTTTTTCAGCTAACGGCTGAAGTTTCAATTTATACTTATAAACTTTTGTTTTACTATCACTTGATGCATCAGTTGATTGTGCATGAATTTGAAATGAAAAAAAACTGAGTGTAGCTAATAATAATGTAAGCGTTTTTATCATGATTTAATGTTTTTTAAATTACCAATTTATTTTTTCTTTATTTAAAAATGATGAAATTCCTTTTTTGCAATCATCTGTTGCACGGGCAATTGCGTTTTGATTGGCTGCTAATTCAAGCGCATCATCTATTGAAAGATGTTGGGTTGCTGAAATTAAATTTTTTGTTAATGCCAACGACTGGCCGCTTGCCTGCAAAATAAGTTGATTGCATTTATCTTTTACAAAATCAGCAATACTTTCTTTTTCCACAATTTTGGTGATTAATCCACATTCTGCTGCTTCATTTGCTGATATTATATTGCCTGAAAGCAATAAATTTTTAGCTTTTGCTTCTCCAATTTTCCGTACCAAAAATACACTTACAAGGGCAGGAATAAACCCTATTTTAACTTCTGTAAATCCAAATTTTGATTCTGGGGTTGCAAAGCAAAAATCACATACATTTGCCAATCCGCAGCCCCCGGCTAAAGCTGCGCCTTCCACTTGCGCAATCACCACCTTCGGAAAATCATAAATGGTTTTAAATAATTTTTTTAGATGTTGGCTATCCTCCAAATTTTCATCAAACGTATTTTTTTGTAATTGCTGCAAGTAACTTAAATCGGCACCTGCGCAAAATGCTTCACCATTTGCTTTAATGATTACCACTTTTGCATTTTCATTTTTTTCAATTTGGTGCAATGCTTCTAATAGTTCTGAAACCATTTTGGGATGCAAAGCATTTCGTTTTTCAGCTCTATTTAAAATAATTGTGGCTATTCGTTCTGATACAGCCCATTCAATATATTCCATATTTATATTTTTGTTTTATTGTTTGATGTTTCATGCAATGAGTAAAATACTAAGCATAACAAAATACCAAAAAGTATTGATAATCCTATCACATTTTTATGATGTAATGGATGTAGGATAGTTTGTGCAATATCGATAAATAAATTGTTGGGGTGGGTAAATATATCCCATGAATTATATCGCCAAAATCTACCAATATATATACCATAACCGCTTATCATTAAGCTAAATATTGTAAAAATATGAGCTATTTTTTTACTAAATTTTTTTTCAATTTCGCTAAATATAATTCGGGATGATGCATACCCCAATAATAGCCCATTGATAGCAAATGAACTAAGCATTATAATATCAAACCAAAAAGGAATGATAATGTGTGTTTTAATTTTTGATAAGTACATTAAATCAGTAACCAAGTAAGGAGCATTAGGAAAAAATAAAAACCAACTTGATATTAAAAACCAAAATTTTAAACCTTGATATTGTTTTGATTGTAAAACGGATGCAAAAATTAAAGGCAGAATAGCTAAAAAAAGATTCCAGTTTAAATAAATAAAGTTCAAATTGTAACTCATGCCAATACGTAGCATACTTAAAGTAAAACTAAAGAGGCAGAACAGAATTAATGATTTTGATTTCATTTAATTTTTGATAATTGATGAATGAAAAGAACGCTAAATTATCTTTTATCATCTTTCATTCATATTTATTTTTCATAATAAAAAATAAATGAGGTGGGCAAAAAAAAATATATCTTCGCCATGTATTTTTAAAATCGTTGAATGACATTACTAAATAACTTTGCAATTTTTATTGCCTACTTATTGGGCTCAATTCCTACCGCAGTTTGGGTAGGTAAATTTTTTTTCAATACAGATGTACGTGACTATGGTAGCGGTAATGCAGGCACCACCAACACGTTACGTGTACTTGGCAAAAAGCCAGCTATGTTTGTTTTATTGGTTGATGTATTGAAAGGTATTGCTGCATTAAAATTAGCTTACTTAAGTTTTAATCCAACAACACAGCCTGATTTATTTGTCAATTTTCAAGTTATATTAGGTATTGCAGCCATAGTAGGCCATGTGTTTCCGGTGTTTGCTGGCTTTAGGGGCGGAAAAGGAATTGCTACCATGTTTGGCGTTTTGTTAGGTATTCATACTGAAGTAGCATTATTATGTATGGCAATATTTTTTGTTTCATTAATGTTTTCTCATTACGTTTCATTAAGTAGCTTATTAGCAAGTATTGCATTACCACTTTTAATATTTTTGGCATTTAAACACGATGACCAAATTTTGTTGCGTTTGTTTGCCATTGCAGCTACATTCACGGTTGTAGCCACTCATCAAAAAAATATTCAACGCTTAGTGAACGGCACTGAAAGCAAAACGTATATTTTTAAAAAGGTGAAAAAGTAAATTAGTTCACTTTTTATTTATTATCTAATTTTATTTCAAGTACTAAAAAAATGCGATGCTCGTTTGTAATTTAGCATTCAAATGATGGAGCAAATTAGTTGGTGGAAACGCCTCAAGAAATTTTTACTGTATAGTCTGTTTTTTATGGTTGGCGCATTGCTAATCTTAACCGCTTTAGCTTTTATTTATCAAGATAAATTGAAAGCAGTAGCCGTTCAGCAAATAAATCAGCAATTAAAAGGAGAGCTGATTTTGAAAGGCGATATTTCAATTTCATTTATCAAGCATTTCCCTAATGCAAGTGTTAGTTTTCATCAAATAATATTACGTGATAAAATAAAAAATCATTCTTCTTTTATTGAAGCCGATGAATTTGATGCAGGATTTAATATGCTTAAAATTTTCAAAGGCGAATATGTTTTAGATGCCATTTATCTAAAAAATACAAAAGTGAATGTTGTGGTTTATAAAGATGGAACAAACAACTATGATGTGTTTTCAGCCTCAAAAAATAAATCATCAAACACTAATTTAGAAGTTAAAAAATTAGTGCTTTCAAATTCAATGTTGATGATAGATAACCAACCTTCAAATTTTAAAATGGAATTATCATTAAATGAATTTTTGGGCTATGGAGTTTATGAAAATAATATCCTAAAAACTGATTTTACTATTGATGCACAACTTACCAAAAATTCAACTTCATTGCCAGCTTTTATTTTTGAAAAGCAAATTTCAGTAAACGGAAAAAGCAAGATGGATATGGATAATAGCGATTTTGAATTTCCGTACATCGGCTTATCAATTGCTGAAAATGAATTTGAATTAAGTGGTAATTTAAAATTAAACAAACAATTTTCATTAAACTTTAAAGGACGAAATTTTAATGTAAAAAATTTAACTCAATTGTTAGATGAAAAAACAAAACAGAAATTAAAAGGAACTAAAGGAGAGAATTTGTTAGATAATTTTAACGGGAAAATTAAGTATGATTTTCCCTCAGAAAAATTAAATGTAAGCGGCAGTTTTAATTGTGATGATGGAAGTTTGCAAATTGCTGATTGGAATAATGAATTCAAAAATATTTCTTGCATTGCATCGTTCAACTACTCCAATAATTTATTTGATTTTGAATTGAAAAAATTTAATGCTCAATTTCAAAATTCAAATTTTTCATTAACCTCACATTATCAGTTTGAAAATGGCGAACAATTGATTGCTGCTACAATTAGCGGTAATTTGAATTTGAAAAATATGATTGAATTATTTCCTGTTGAACAAATTGAAAAGTTGGATGGAACTGTTCATTTAGATTCATTGCAAACTGTTTTGCGATTTAATGACCAATCAAATTTGAATTATTTAAGTTTGAAAAATTCAATTGCTGTTGAACAATTAGAATTAAAAACAAAAAATGGTTATTTAATTGAAAAATTAAATGCTGTAGTTCAAGCTTCTGCTGATGATAATTTAATCATAAAAAATGGAAGCGGAATTATTAACGGAAATGAAATTCAGTTTAGCGGAAATTCATCGTATCAAAATTTTATGCATGACATAAAAAAATATACAACACTTAAAATTCAAACTGAAAATTTAGATATTAATTCGTTGTTGGTTGCTACTAATGAATCCAAAAATGATTCAGTTCAAAATAACAACTGGATTGATTTTCCAATGATTGTTGAGTTAAATTGTAAAAAAGCAAATTGGAATAAATTCAAAATGCAAAACACAATAGCGGAAGTTGATTTACATGAAAATATAATTACCATAAATCAATTTAAAACCGAAACACAAAATGGAAATTTGCAATTAGTTGGTTCATTAATTCAAATGGATAAAACTATTGATTTTACTTGTAAAGCTGATTATAAAAACTTGAATATTACATCAACTTTTGAGCAGTTTGAAAATTTTAATCAAACCATGTTAAAAGCTGAAAACGTGAATGGAAATCTTTCAGGAACAACCACAGCAACAGGAAAATTTGATAAAGAATTTCATCCCATCTCAAAAAGCATTACATCATCATCAGATATTTCAGTGGATAATGGGGAATTAAAAAATGTAACTCAGTTATTGAGTTTATCAAAATATTTGAATGTAGATGATTTGAAATATTTGAAATTTGCTACCTTAAAAAATCAAATTGAAATTAGCAATGGTAAAATAATTATTCCTGAAATGCGTATTCAGAATAATGCTTTGAACCTAAATATTTCGGGCACACATACTTTTGATAACGAAATGGATTATTTATTTAAATTAAATTTGATGGATTGGTTTGGTAAAAAATTAGGGAAGAACAATGATGATAATTGGGAAGAAGATAATGAAAAAAAGGGTTTTAATATTTTTTTACGAATGACGGGTAAAGGAAGCGATATAAAAATTTCAAGAGATAAAAAATCGAGCCGTGAAAAATTTAAAGAAAATTTAAAAGCCGAACATGAAACCATGAAAGCTTTACTGAAAGCGGAATGGAAAGGTGAACTAAAAAAGGAAACACCTATTGATTTTAAACCTCAGGAACAAATTGAATTAATAGATTGGAATGATTCCATCAAATAAAATGTAAACATGAACCACTACACTTTTTATAATCGTTTCCGAATTGCTTTGTTGATTGCTGCCTTGTTGATTGTGATTACAAGCCTGTGGTACACTAATTTGTTAGCTAAAAAATTATCGGCTGAAGAACGCAACCGAATGGAGCAATTAGCCAATACTTACGAGCATTTGAACACAGCTGGTGATAATATTGATATTGGTTTTATCATCAATATTATTCAACGCAACAAAACTATTCCGTTGATTTTAACAGATGAAAAAAAACAAATTCAGGGGTGTAAAAATTTTCCTACAAAAGACTCGGCTGATATAAAAAAAATGGAAATTGAATTGATGAAGATGAGGGCCGAACAAGATTCTATTCCAATTTTTGCCAACGGAAAAGTGGTGCAATATATTTTTTATAAAGATTCTACTTTGCTAACTGAGCTAAAATATTTTCCTATTATTCAAATCTTAATTATTATCGTTTTTTTAATTGTGGCTTATGTTGCTTTTTTTTCATCACAACGTAGTTTACAAAATCAATTATGGGTAGGCATGGCTAAAGAAACGGCTCACCAAATCGCTACACCACTAAGTTCAATAACGGCTTGGGTTGATTATTTGAAGGAGTCAGACGAACAATTAAAAAATAATAATGCCATTGTTGAAATGGAAAATGATATAACAAGATTAGAAATTATTACCCAACGATTTAGCAAAATTGGTTCAGCACCTGAATTGGAAATGGAAATTATTTTCGGTTTGGTGGAAAGAAGTATGAACTATATGAAACGCCGAGCCAGTAGCAAAATTGAATTCAATTTAATAAATCAATTACCTGAAAATTTTCAAACAAAAATCAATACACCATTAATAGAATGGGTAATGGAAAATTTATTGCGTAATGCTTTAGATGCCATGGAGGATGGCAAAGGAAACATTACCATTCATTTATCTGAGCAAAATAATAAATGTATCATTGATGTAACAGATACTGGCAAAGGCATATCATCAGATAAATTCAAAACAGTTTTTAAACCTGGGTATAGCACTAAAAAACGTGGATGGGGCTTAGGTTTGGCGTTATGCAAACGAATTGTTGAAGAATATCATCAAGGCAAAATTGTTGTAAAAAATTCTGAAATAAATAATGGAACAACTTTCAGAATAATGTTGCAAAATGTAAAATAAGGATATGCAAAAGGCGGATGAATTATTACAAAAATATTGGGGCTATCATCAGTTTAGAGATGGTCAAATTGAAATTATTAATTCAATAATTGCAGGTAAAGATACCTTGGCACTATTGCCAACTGGTGGTGGAAAATCTATTTGTTATCAAATTCCGGGATTAATGATGGATGGAGTTTGTATTGTTATTTCACCATTAATTGCTTTGATGAAAGATCAGGTAGCACAATTAAAGCGAAGAAAAATTAATGCTGCTGCTATTATTAGTGGTATGAGTAAACGTGAAATTCAAATTGTAATGGATAATGCTCATAATGGATTTCTTAAATTTTTATATGTTTCACCCGAAAGATTACAAAGTGAATTATTTCTTGAACAAATAAAAAATTTGAAAATAAATTTTGTAGCAGTTGATGAAGCGCATTGCATATCGCAATGGGGTTATGATTTCCGACCAGCTTATTTGAAAATTGCTACTATTAAAAGTTTGCATCCTACCATTCCAATTATGGCATTAACTGCCACAGCTACAAAGGAAGTTGAACAAGATATTTGTGATAAATTAGGATTACAAAATACAGCCATTTTTAATGCAAGCTTTGCCCGTAAAAATTTAATTTATGTGGTTAGAAAAGAGGAAGAAAAACAAAGTAAATTATATGATATTTTAAGGCATGTAAAAGGCTGTAGTATTGTGTATGTAAGAAACCGACGACTCACCAAACTAACTGCCAATTGGCTTGCTCAAGGTGGTATAAAAGCCGAATATTATCATGCAGGTTTAGCCCAAAAAGAACGGGATAAACGACAAGATAATTGGATGAAAAATAAAGTGCAATGCATGGTTTGTACTAATGCTTTCGGGATGGGTATTGATAAGCCTGATGTAAGGTGTGTTGTACATTTAGATTTGCCTGAAAGCCCTGAAGCTTATTATCAAGAAGCTGGCAGAGCAGGCAGAGATGGCTTAAATTCGTATGTAGCATTATTATGGAATGATGATGATATACACTCCATTGAATTAGCAAATAAAAATAATTTTCCAGATATCACTGAAATTAATAGAGTGTATGAGGCTTTAATGAATTACTTTCAAGTAGCTGTTGGTGGCGGCGCTGGGTATCCCTTCGATTTTGATTTGCTAACTTTTATTGATACCTTTAATTTAAATCATTCGGTGGTATTCCATAGTTTAAAATTATTAGAGCAGCTGAATATTTTATCCTTAACTGATGCCGTAAATTTACCACCCCGTGTATGTATTACTGCACCACGTGATGTGTTGTATCAATTTGAAGTAGAGCATAAAAAATACGAACCTATTATCAAGTTATTATTAAGAATGTATGAAGGTATTAGGGATAATTATTGTGTAATTAATGAAACAAAATTGGCGGTTGAATTGGCAATGAGTCATCAATTAGTGCAACAATTTTTGATGGATTTAAAACAGTTTAATATTTTAGATTATTCAGCTGCTAAAGATAAACCTCAAATAATATTGGTAGAACCCCGTAAAAAAATTGAGCATTTGCAAATTGATATAAATGCTATGAACCTATTGAAAAATAAGCATTTAATTAGGGCAAATGCAATGATTGAGTATGCTATGAATACGCAAGAATGCAGAGGGAATTTTTTATTGAATTATTTTGGTGAAAACAATAAAATGCCTTGTGGCAATTGTGATATTTGTATTGAGTTTAAAAAAAATAATTATTCAGCTGAACAAATAAATAAATTTTATTTGGATTTGAAAGCTCTGTTAGGAACTTCCGATTTTGAATTTCATGCCCTACAAAATTTTAATTTTGAATTATCTGAAAAAAAAATAAAATATTATTTAGAGTGGTTAATCAACGAGGATAAAATAAAATATCAAAATGGTATTTTAAAAATAGTTTAATCAGCTTGAGTTAAAAATAGATAAGTCATTAAATATTTCCATTCCAGCTCGGTGGAGGCATGCTTATTAGTAATTCCGTTTTTTAATAACCATTGATGTGCTTCGGCAATAATAGGTTGCAAATCATTTGAGTGTAACCATTTTTTTTCAGGCGGTTGAAAGCTTAATTTATTTTTTCGCCAAGTAATTTCACTGGGTACAATATCAGCAAATGTTCTTCGCAAAATATATTTCGTCCAACCATCATTTATAAAAAAACCGCTTTGCATTTTTAAACATTTTTCAACTAATGTATGATTTAAAAATGGTAATCGTACTTCAATTGAATTACCCATTGCATTTCTATCGGCATATTTTAATAATTTATGCAAACCATATTCAGTAGTGCTATACAGCCTTGCTTTAGTTAAATTATTAAAATTTTTAAAGTTACTTTTAAAGGATTGTGGTTGATGTGAATGAACATAATCTGAATGTAAAAATTGATTATAACCGGCACCTACATATTTTCGTTTTAGCACACCAATTTTATCAAATAATGTATGAAATTTGGCATCTAACATAAATGCAAAATCTAATTCAAATTCACTGCCCGTTATATTTTTGTAACCATCTAATTCGTCTTTTAATTTTTTATCATTGGCTAATAATAATTCTTTAAAATAGATAGCATACAGGTTTGAATAGCCTGCTAAATATTCATCAGCACCTTGCCCATCTAATAAAACTTTTACACCATTTTTTGCAGCCATTTGCATTACATCGTATTGGGCAATTACACTTGTGCCTGCATACGGTTCATCCTGAAATTTTAAAACATTTTTTGCTCTATCAATTAAATTGTTTTCATTTATCCAAACATCATGTGGGTCAATAGCAATTTCGCTTCTTACAATATTGATGTATTTACCTTCATCCAAATTATCATCATAAAATCTTGCTGAAAAAGTTTTTTGAATTTGAGTATTTTCTTTTAAACTATTGATAATACAAGTAATTGTACTTGAATCTAAACCACCTGAAAGTGATGTGCCTACAGGTACATCTGCCATCAATCGGGATTGAACTGAATGAATTAATAATTCTCGAAATTCATCATATTGTTTTTGCTCATTTGATTTTGAAATGCTTGGTTTTTCATATTCATTTATCTGCCAATATTTATTTATCTGAATATCATTATCAGCATTAATTATTAAATACGATGCTGCGTTTAATCTATAAATATTTTCAAAAAAGGTTTCTGATAAATCAAAAGGATTTTCAACTAATTCATGCGCCAAATAATTGTAAACCATTTTGTGGTTGATGCTTTTATTTACACAACCCGATGCAAATAATGCTTTAATTTCTGATGCAAAAACAAATTTATCTTCTTGCTTTGAATAATAATAATGAAAAGGTTTTTCACCAAATCTATCACGAGCACAAAACAATCTATTTAATTTTTTATCCCAAATAGCAAAAGCAAACATGCCATCCATTTTTGATAAACATTCAGTGCCATATTCAGCATAAAGTGCCAATAGTACTTCTGTATCTGATTCAGATTTAAATTGATGACCTTTTTGTAATAATTCTAATTTAAGTTCTTTATAATTATATAATTCACCATTGTATGAAATGGTGAAATAATCGGCGTAATGCATAGGCTGTGCTGCATTTTCCGATAAATCAATAATGCTTAATCGATTATGTGCTAGCCCAATAGTTTGCGTTTCATTCATCCAAACTCCATTACCATCAGGCCCTCGATGGTGTTGTGCTTTCACCATCTTATTTAAATTAGTGAGGTTGGCTAATTTTAATTTTGAGCTATATATTCCTGCAATGCCGCACATTAATTCAAAGTTTTATTATCAAACAAAATATTTTTTAATCGTATGTAGCTATTATGTACATCATAATTATCTACAATAGTTTGTCTTGCTGCCGCTCCCAATTCTTCACGAAGTGGTTTGTTTTCAATTAATTTGATAAGTGCATTTTCCCACTCCATTTCACCATCGGCAATAAATAAATTTTTTAAATGCTTTGCTTCTTTGGGTAACCCGTAGGGTACGCCAATCATGGCTAATCCTGTAGATAAAAAATCCATCACTTTCATGGCTGATTTTCCGTTAGCATGAATCGTATTTTTTTCAGGATATATACCAATATCAGCAGTTTGCAATAATTGATGAAAAGTGTTGGCATCCCAAAAGTGGTGTTCAATTTCTAATCCTTCAACGGTTGGAGCCTGCCTGCCTATTATTCTTAATTTTAAGGGATACTTTTTATTTACTTTTATTAGTGTAGGAAAAATATAATTCAAGTTTTTTAAATTATGGGGTAATCCTGTCCAAACTAAAGTAATAGGATGATTCAATTCAAAATTTATTTTAGGTAAATATTTTGAGGTTACCATGGATATATTCCAAGGTACAACTTGGGCATGCCATTGCTTAAAATTTTGTTCTAAAAACGGATTGGAAACCGTGATGGTTTTAGCATATTTTACAGTATTAATAGTTAATTCAAGCTGCCCATCAAATACTGAATCCCAATAATCAATAGTTACATTTTTATTGATTTTGTAAATTGTTTTTTCAAGTATTGGATGTTTCAAATCAAAATATAAAGGGAACATGCCTCTTTGAATAAAAATGGCTTCATATTTAGTGGCTGCTATGGTTTGAAAAATGCGTTTATAAAAACAAAATAATAAAAAGAAATACCATTTCCATCGTGGGCCATTAAAGTATTTATGGCAGGTATCATCATGGGCTATATGGCAAACTTTAGTAGGAATATTTTCATGGTCAAAAAATTTGGTGTACTGCATTATTCTGCGGTTTGCACCATCACTTCCTTTAAAACCATACGGAAAAAAAATCACTCCTTTTTTAGTAATCAATTTCCCAAAAATTGGTGCTATTATTCCTATTATTTCAAGAATTATATGGCCTAATTTTAATGAAATAATAAAAATAAGATAACAGAATCGGTCCCAATTTTTTTCAATAAAAGTGGTTGGTTGCATGCAGCTTTATATTACTTTATAAAAGGAAGAATTAATGTTAGAAATTGAATTCATTAAAATAAAATAAATTTCTTTTTCTTTTTTAAAATGGTACACTTTAAAATTCTAACATCTTCAATGGGCCTATCACCAGGTGCTGTGGTAACATTGGCAATTTTATCAACCACATCAATGCCTTCAACCACTTCGCCATAGGGGGTATAATTGCCATCAAGGTGCGGTGTGCCGCCCATTGTTTTGTAATCTGAAATTTGCTGAGGAGTGTATTTTACTCCATTTCGTTGCCCCATTTGTTGTATTTCAACTTCAGTATAAGTTCGGCCTTGAACAATATAAAACTGACAATTGCTACTTGCTTTTTCAGGGTTGTTATCACGGGCTGCTGCTAATACCCCTTTTTTGTGAATATATAAATCGGGTTTTATTTCAGCTGCAATTCTTTTACCACCGGGCATTTCACCATTTCCAAGCATTTGATTGGGTGCAGCATTTTTAGATTGAGGATCGCCACCTTGAATCATAAAGTGATTGATAACTCTATGAAAAAGCAAACTATCATAGGAGTGTGCTTTTACCATATTGATAAAATTATCACGATGTAAGGGCGTTTCATTATACAATTTTAAAATTATTGTGCCCTTAGTGGTTACCATTTTTATTTTGGTTTCGGTATTTTTTTTTGCAAATGATAGGGTTGCAAAAATTATTGCCAAAAGTGTTAATCCAATTTTTTTCATTGTAATAAATAATTAATTTTTAAAATGAGGTATCAAAATAATCTAAATCATTAAAGTATTCAATAATATTTTCTTTTAAAAGTGTTTCTTGTTCAATAATATTTAATGCAGGTAATTCTTTAACAGCTTTCCAATGAGGCCAGCCTTGTTGGTCAGCAAATTCAAGCTCATAAAACCCATGCCTACTCAATAATTTGCAAGTGGCTATATGCATTAAATCTTGTTTTTCTTCTTTTGTAAAAATACGGGGTGCGGCACCTAATTCACGAATGCCAATCAAAAATAACAAACCATCTAAATCAGGTTTTTTACCAAATTGGCTCCGCAATTTTTCAGTTAATTTACCCCATTCAAAATCTATTTGTTCCATCAACATTAATAATATGTTTGGCAAATGTATTTTAAAAATGTGATATAAGATGACACTTTGTGTATCTTTGAAAATAATTTTTTAAGATTAAAAAGTATTTTAATTGAAAATAGGAATTTATATTTTACTGTTTTTAATGTTATCCATTCAAGCCATTGCAAACACTGAAACCGATAAACAGTTAGCAAAGGAAAAATCTATTGAAGCGGTTAAACTAATTGATGCCCGAAAATTTGATAGCGGCATTAAATTGTTGCAGGATGCTGTAAAACTTGATCCTACTAATTCAAAAATAGTGTATCAAATGGCTATTGCATATTATCAAAAGTTAGATATTGAAAAATCGCAATTAATTTTTGAGAAATTGCTTAAAATGCATACCCTTTTGCCTGAATACTATCAAGCATATTCAATACTTTTAGAAGATGTGAATCAAATTCAGAAAGCATTAAATGTGTTGGATATAGGGATTAAAAAATTTAGTGAAGCAGGCATATTATACTTGCAAAAAGGCACAATTTATGCTGCTCAAAAAAAGTATAATTCAGCCATTAATTGTTTTGAAAAAGGAATAGATGCTGAACCTTTGTTAGCCGCCAATTATTACTATGCTGCCAAATTATATTGTTATAGCAATGAAGAAGTTTGGGGAATGATTTACGGTGAAATATTTATGAATTTAGAGCGCAATTCAAAACGAACCACTGAAATCAGTAAGCTACTATTTGATACTTATAAAAGCGAAATAAAATTTACTACTGACTCAACCACAGCTGTAAGTTTTAGTAAATTTGTTTCCATTAAAAATGATGAATTATCAAATGTGGCCATTTATGAACCTACATTAATGCAAGCCTTAATTGGCACCAAAGCCTTAAATATTAACACTTTAGATAAAGTAAGAACCAAATTTTTGGATATTTATTATGAAAATAAGTACCCTTTAAAATTTAACAATATTCTATTTCAATTTCAAAAGGAAATTAAGGATGCAGGGCATTTTGAAGCCTATAATCATTGGTTATTGTATAAAGGCAATGAAACTGATTTTACTATTTGGCAATTGAAAAATAAAGAAAAATGGGAAAAATTTATTGAATGGTATAAATCACACAAACTTGAAATCAATAACAATAATAAGTTTGTTCGATTCAAATATTAATTAAGTTTCTGCTTTGAAGACGTATAGCTTTTCTTATTTTTGTTCACTATCTAAAAAAAATATAACCACTATTATTATATGTTAAATCTAATTTTATTTGGCCCACCAGGAAGCGGAAAAGGCACACAATCTGAAAATTTAATAAAAAAATACCACCTTCAGCACGTTAGCACAGGTGATATTTTTAGAAGTGAAATTGCAAATGAAACTGCATTAGGCATGGAAGCAAAAAAATTTATGGATAAAGGTTTATTGGTGCCCGATGAAGTTGTAATTGGCATGATAGGTTCAAAAATAGATGCTTGTATTGAGTTAGGAGTTCAAGGTTTTATATTTGATGGATTTCCACGTACTATACCACAAGCCGAAGCATTAGATAAATTATTGTTGTTTAAAAATATTCCAATTAATCAAGTATTATCATTGGATGTAAGTGAGGAGGAATTAGTAAAAAGATTGCTATCAAGAGGGGTAACAAGTGGTAGAACCGATGATCAAGATGAAAGTATAATTAGAAATAGAGTAGTGGAATACAGAACCAAAACTGAACCTGTTGCAGGATTTTATCAGCAACAAAATAAATTATCAAAAATAAAAGGAGAGGGCAGTGTTGATGATATCTTTATAGCATTATCAGATGCAATTGATAATGTGAATTAAGGATGATGAAATAGGCTTTTTGAACAACAACAAACAATGAAATGGAAGGAAGTAATTTTGTAGATTATGTAAAAATATTTTGTAGAAGTGGCGCAGGTGGTAATGGTAGTGTACACTTTAGGCAAGATAAATTTACAGCCAAAGGTGGCCCTGATGGCGGTAATGGTGGCAAAGGCGCCAGCATAATTTTAAGAGGAAATAAGCAACTTTGGACATTACTACATTTAAAATACAAACGTCATATTTTTGCACCTGATGCTGAGCATGGCTTAGGTGATTTATGTACTGGGGCATCAGGACAAAATGTAATAGTAGATGTGCCTTTAGGAACAGTTGCAAAAGATTTTGAAACAGGTAAAATTGAATTTGAAATAACTGAAGATGGTGAAGAAAAAATTATCATAACTGGCGGTAGGGGTGGTAAAGGAAATGCATTTTTTAAAAGCCCTACCAAGCAAACTCCTCGATTTGCACAAAAAGGTGAACCAAGAAAAGAATCTTGGAAAATTTTAGAACTAAAAGTATTGGCTGATGTAGGTTTGGTAGGTTTTCCCAATGCAGGAAAATCAACTTTGCTATCTAAATTATCAGCAGCAAAACCAGTAATTGCTGATTATCCATTTACTACACTTACACCACAATTGGGTATCGTTTCTTATCGGGAACATAAATCGTTTATCATGGCCGATATACCTGGTATTATTGAAGGAGCATCGGAAGGAAAAGGATTAGGGTTACGATTTTTACGACATATTGAACGAAACTCGGTTTTATTATTCACAATTCCGGTAGATGCCAATGATATAAAAGCCGAATTAAAAATTTTGAAAACTGAACTGAAAAGATATAATAAAGAGTTACTCACTAAGCGAACCGTATTGGCCATCACCAAATGCGATATTGTGGATGATGAATTGAAAAAAATGATTAAAAAAACATTGCCACGAAAAATGCCTACTGTATTTATTTCAGCGGCTACTGGCGATGGATTACAAAATTTGAAGGATTTATTATGGACAGAGTTAAATGCTGATTAATCTAATTATTAACTCGTGAAAACTACCTCGGAATATAAGCCTTGGCATTGGATGGTAGTTGCCTTGCTGGCACTTACCTGGGGCAGTTCATTCATATTGATGAAACGGTCGTTAGTTGGGCTATTGCCATTTCAAGTGGCAGCACTTCGCATATCAATAACAGCCTTTGTATTATTACCATTTAGTATTGCATACATTCGTAAAGTTGACCCTAAAAAAATTAAGTACATTATTTTTTCAGGATTGATGGGTAGTGGCATTCCTGCCTTCTTTTTTGCCACAGCTCAAATGCATTTAAGTAGTTCGTTATCAGGTGTGTTAAATGCGCTTACACCAGTATGGGCAATGTTTATAGGAATTGTGATTTTTAAAACCAAAACAACTTTTTTCCAATTTACAGGTATTTTAGTTGGCTTTTTAGGGGCTATAAGTTTAGTGATTTTTGGGCATCATAATAACGGAATTAATTCTGAAATTCATTATGCTTTATTTATAGTGATAGCAACATTTTGCTACGGAATGAACTTAAACATACTTCGCAACTATCTCACAGGCATTAATCCTATTCATTTAGCAGCTTTGTCTTTCTTTTTTATTGGTATTCCGGCTACTATTTATGTATTGGGTTTTACTGATTTGCTTACCCGTATTAATACCAACCCTGAAACACTTACATCATTGGGCTATATCAGTATTTTGGCCATTGTAGGCACTGCCATAGCCTCGGTAGTATTTTATACTTTAGTACAAAAAACAAGCACTTTGTTTGGCGCTGTTACCACTTATTTTATTCCGGTTGTAGCAGTAATGTGGGGTGCTATTGATAACGAACAAATAACTTATATTCATTTTATTGGATTAGGATTAATACTATTTGGTGTTTGGATGGTAACCCGAAAAAAATAATTTCAAAATAACGCTTACATCACTGATGGTGCTTGAATGCCCAGTAATTGCAAAGATTGATGAATTACCTTATTTACCATTTCTACCAAATGCAATCTGAATTGAATTTCATTTTCTGTATCCGCCTTTAAAACACTTAATTCAGCATAAAATTGATTAAATGATTTTGCTAAATTATACGTGTAATTAGCCAATATGGAAGGATTATGTTCTTTACCTGATTCTAAAATTTTATCAGGGAATAAATTAATTTCTTGAATCAAAGCTTTTTCTAATTGATGTAAATGATAGTTTTTAATTACATCGTTCACATCTTTTCTTTCCAAACCATTATTACGTAAAATGGAGCAAATACGAGCATGTGTGTATTGTATGAACGGACCTGTGTTGCCTTGCAATTCAATGCTTTCAGCTGGGTTGAACAACATTTTTTTCTTAGGGTCAACTTTTAATAAAAAATATTTTAAAGCACCCATTCCTATGGTGTAATATAATTTTTGTTTTTCATCATCCGTCATACCATCTAATTTGCCCCGTTCTTCTGTGGTTAATTTGGCTGAAGTAATCATTTCATTCATTAAATCGTCGGCATCCACCACCGTTCCTTCTCTGCTTTTCATTTTACCAGTTGGTAATTCCACCATTCCGTAACTTAAATGATAAATACCATCAGCATAAATTTTATTCATTTTTTTAAGTATTAATTGCAATACCTTAAAATGATAATCTTGTTCATTGCCTACCACATAAATGCTTTCATTCATGCCATAGTCATTGTATTTCATCTGCGCTGTGCCTACATCTTGGGTAATGTACACTGATGTTCCATCTTTGCGTTGTAATATTTTTCTATCTAATCCATCAGCCGTTAAATCAATCCAAACTGAATGATCATCATCTTGTGTAAATACTTTATTTGCTACACCTTCTTGCACAATTTCTTTACCTAATAAATAAGTATTGCTTTCATAATAGGTTTTGTTAAATGTAACACCAAGTGTTGTGTAAGTAGCATCAAAGCCTTCATACACCCAGCTATTCATCATTTTCCATAATGCAATCACTTCGGGTTTTCCGGCTTCCCAATCCAAAAGCATTTGTTGGGTTTCGGCCATTAATGTTGATTTTTTTGTAGCATCATCTTCGTTTAATCCTTCAGCTTTTAGTTTTTCAATTTCTAATTTAAAAAGGTCATTAAAAATTACATAATATTTCCCCACTAAATGGTCACCTTTCATACTTTCAGTTGCAGGATTGATGCTCCCAATTTCCATTTCTCTTTTCTCACAATCTTTTTTATATGCCAACATGCTTTTGCAAATATGAATGCCTCTATCATTTACTAAAGTAGTTTTTATTACTTCATTGCCACATGCTTTTAATATTTCAGAAATGGAATGACCTAATAAAATATTGCGTACATGCCCCAAGTGTAAAGGTTTGTTGGTATTTGGCGATGAATATTCCACCATTATTTTTTTGCCTGATGATGGATGAAATCCATAATTATTTTGGTTAGAAGCTTGCGCTAATTGGCTCAACCAAAATTGTTGAGTGAATACAATATTCAAAAAACCTTTTACAACATTAAATGATTCAATAGATGAATTTTGTAATTTTAATTGCTCACCAAAAAAATTACCTGTTGCTTCAGGATTTAATTTTGAAAACTTTGTAAACGGAAATACAACAATGGTGCAATCGCCAACAAAATCAGTAGGTGTAGCATTTATCTGAATTGAATTAGCATTAATATTTTGCTGAAAATTTTCAGTGATAATGTTGGAAATGGATGCTTTTAAAAAGTGGAACATGGATTATTTATTTTAGCTTCAACAAAGAACGGAAAGAAAAAACAGGAATTGAAAAATTGGTTGAAAATTTTATAAGAACTAAAAAAAGCCGCTTCATTTGAATCGGCTTTTATTGATTTATTCAGAACGAAATTACAATCCACACATCTCTTCAGGCTTCACCCATTCATCAAATTCTTCAGCAGTTAAGTAGCCTAATTTAATGGCTGTTTCTTTCAATGTTGAATTATTCTTGTGAGCCGTTTGAGCAATTTCAGCCGATTTGTAATAACCAATTTTTGTGTTCAAGGCAGTAACTAACATCAATGAATTGTTCAAATGTTTTTTGATATTATCCGTTAAAGGTTCAATACCAACAGCACATTTATCGTTGAATGAAACACAAGCATCACCAATTAATCTGGCACTGTGTAAAAAATTATAAATCATTACTGGTTTGAAAACATTCAATTCAAAATGTCCGTTTGAACCACCAATGCTAATGGTAACATCATTTCCCATTACTTGTGCAGCTACCATTGTCATGGCTTCGCATTGAGTTGGGTTTACTTTGCCCGGCATGATGGACGAACCTGGTTCATTATCAGGAATAAAAATTTCACCGATTCCACTTCGTGGGCCTGATGAAAGCATACGAATATCATTTGCAATTTTCATCAACGAAACAGCAACGGTTTTCAAAGCGCCATGACTTTCAACAATAGCATCATGCGCTGCTAGGGCTTCAAATTTATTTTCCGCAGTTACAAATGGCAAACCTGAAAGTTGGGCAATATGCTTAGCCACATTTTCAGAATAATTGGGTGGCGTATTAATTCCTGTGCCAACCGCAGTTCCACCTAATGCTAATTCGCTTAAATGCGCTAATGTATTTTCAATGGCTTTAATGCCATGATTTAATTGCGAAACATAACCCGAAAATTCTTGCCCTAATGTTAAAGGTGTTGCATCCATGAAATGTGTTCTTCCAATTTTCACCACTTTCATAAATGCTTTTGATTTAGCATCTAAAGTATCTCTTAATTTTTTGATACCCGGTAAAGTTGTTTCTACTAAAATTTTGTAAGCCGCAATGTGCATAGCTGTTGGGAAAGTATCGTTAGATGATTGTGATTTATTTACATCATCATTCGGATGTAAAAATTTCTTTTCATCTAATAAATTTCCACCTTGCATCACATGCCCTCTGTAAGCAATTACTTCGTTGCAATTCATGTTGCTTTGTGTTCCGCTACCTGTTTGCCAAACTACTAAAGGAAAATATTCATTCAATTTTCCTTCTAAAATTTCATCACAAACTTTTCCAATTAAATCACATTTATCTTGTGGTAAAACACCAGCATCAAAATTGGTCAAAGCGGCTGCTTTTTTCAAAATAGCAAATGCTCTGATGATTTCCTTAGGCATTTTATTAATATCAGTAGCTATTTTGAAATTATCAATGGAGCGTTGCGTTTGAGCTCCCCAATATACTGTTGATGGCACTTCTACAATGCCCATCGTATCTTTTTCTTTTCTGAATTCCATGATGTTATTTTTTTAAATAAAATGTTTATGAATAAAAATTGTGGCTGCAAAAATAATCTATCATGAATAGATTTTCAGATTGATTTTTATCATTCCATTAAAATGATTTGTTTTAGAAATAATTAGCGTTTACTTTTATTGCAATCAATAATTTAAGATATGAATAATAATTTGATATTGGAATCATTAAAGGAAAAAATGAAATTGAAAAATGAAGTTGCTAAACATACAGCAAACGATTTTTCTATTTTGAAACAAGCATTGCATGTGGTATCAAAAGAGTTAACTCAAAAAATAGGCAATCATCAAGAAGTAATTTCAAAGGAAAATGGAGCTTGGGAAATTGAAATAAAATTTGGTGGTGAAGTTTTGATATTTAGCATGCATACTGATATTTTTAATTTTGATGACGAACATTTTACACATAAATTGGATTATGTAAAACATGATAATACTCGTTCGTATTGTGGTGTGATTAAGGTGTATAATTTTTTAGCTGATTCCTTTAAATACAGCAGAAATAATGATTTGGGGTATTTAATTGCAAGAATATTTATCAATAAAGACAATCATTATTTTGTAGAAGGCAAACGTCAATTAGGTTTTTTATATAATGATTTTGAGAATGCAATTTTTGATGAATCGGCTGTTAAATCGGTGATAGAATCTTGCTTATTGTATGCTATTGAATTTGATTTATTAGTGCCTCCTTTTGATCAAGTAAAAGAAATTACCGTGTATCAAAAAGTGGAGCAAATGGGCAATGCTGCTGTAATTACAGGCAAACGCTTAGGATTTAATTATCAAGCCGATACTGATACTTTTGGTTAGAAACTAAGTCCAACAGAGATCAATCCATTTAATGCAAAACTAGATGTCCAATAAGATGATTTAAAACTTTGTTGCGTTTTATTGTTCAATAATTCCGTTTTAAATTTCTCTGTCTTCAATCCAAAATCTAATTGAAGTTCAACTAAAATGTTTTTACTAATTTTTGTTCTGGCTTTAGAAGAAATGAATTTAGAGACTCTTTGTTCAAATATTTTAGATGTACTATTTATTGCATTTTCGTAAGCTTCAGTTCCTTCCATTTGTCTGTAATCCAAAAGTATACCTGAGTAAAAGTGAGTTAATTTTTTCTCTGAATAATCATGACTGAAAGAATAATATATGCCATTTCCCAACATATAATAATATCCATCAAGATATATCTTGTTGAATTCCAAAGCTGATTGAACTTCGTAATACATTCCAGGTCGATAAGCTGCATAAATAGTATAATTAAAGTAATCATCAAAAAATTGAATGTTATATGCTACTTGTATTTTTTTTAAAAGCAAAGGATTAAACGAAACAAAGACCGAATGCCTTTTTGGAGGAATGCTATCTTGTGAATAGGCATTAATAGCAATTAAAACAATAATTAGAAAGGCAACTAATTTTTTTTTCATACTGTTTTATTTAAGGTAAAAACTGACTTACATCGCCACCGCTTTTTAGTATTTCTCTAATAATAGTAGATGATATAGAAGCCAAATCAGGTGAGCAATTCAAGAAAATAGTTTCGATGTTGGGATTCATTTTTTTGTTCATTTCGGCAATGCTTTTTTCGTATTCAAAATCAATGGTATTTCTAATGCCACGAACAATAAAATTACAATTCATTTTTTCTGCAAATACAGTAGTTAAACCTTCATAAGTTAAAACTTTAATTTTCGAATTGTCTTTGTATAATATTTCAATTTGTTCAATTCGTTGGGCTAATGGCAATAAATATTGCTTAGTAGTATTATTTCCAATGCCAATAATAATTTCATCAAACAAAGGCAAAGCTCTGTTTACAATATCAAAATGTCCTTTTGTAAATGGGTCGAAACTGCCAGGAAAAATTGCTTTTTTCATATTTCAAAAATAAACAAAAACAAATGTATTAGTAAAATAAAACAGCAAACAAAATATATCCTATTGGCGCATTCTAAAGTCAAGCCAAGAGCATTTGCCGACTTGTGCCCAGATACAATGGCACAAGTTCATCACTCACAAATCTAGGGTGCAAACTTGCTAGCAGGAGCTCTATTTGGCAAACTACTGAATGGTAATTTTTTGAATATACTTTTCATGTGTAGTATTGTTTTGAATAGTTATAAAATACAAACCCGATGCTGCTTCTATTAATTCTATTTGTTTATTAGTACCACTGTTTTTACAATTATATCCTATGGCTCTTCCGCTCAAATCTGTAATGCTGATTTGATAATTCTCATTAGGTAGCACTACTGTAAAGTTACCTGTGTTAGGATTGGGATATATTTGTGCTAAAAGCAAACTCGAATTAGAATCTTGTATACCATCTTCCTCTCCTTTTATTTTTACGGTTATTGTATCTGAAGTTAAATTACCACATAAATCCATTTTAACAATATACGATGTAGTATGCATAGGATGAACCGTACAAATACTACTGGCTGCTATTTTATTGCCTTGCATATCATACCAATCACAGGGCAAGCCCAATGTGGTATGCAAGCCTAAAACCACTGTATCACCTGCATTTATAGTGGTATCTTTACCTGCTTTTATTTTACTGCCTAAATCTATTACACTTACATCATCTATATAATAGTTTGCTTGAAAACCCTTTAATGGATTATTCAGAACAACACTATGCACATTCATAGTATCTGTAAATCGCCCTATGATTAATCGGTTCTCTGTTCCATTTGCTACAAAACAGCCTTGTATTTTAGTCCAATTTAACGTATCAGTTATGGGTATGCCCACTGGGCTATAGGCTTGTGCTGTTGCTAATGATACTTGATTTGGTATTGTAAATAAAAGGCTTCCATCATCTACATAAGCCCCTAATTGGTCAACTGCATAATCAGAAGTAGCACATAAATTCACATAAAAACTCACTGCATACATATGTCCTACTAGTAACTCACTTTTAAAATCTGTTTGGATGTAATCTGAAAAATTATTAATGCCTGGTTCGTTATAAGGCAGATTATAAAAAGAATTAATTGCTACCCCTCCGTTACTCCTAGGATATTTCATTGAATCAAATTGATTGGTAGGTAAAGTGCCGCTGCAAATATTTCCGATTGCCAAGCCTGCGGTATTTGGTGGGTAAGTCCACGGCATCCATGAGTAAGGTACACAGGTATCATATTCAAAGGAAGGATTGGGAATTAAGTTGATACTTGTTTGTGCTTTAGTGTAAAAAGGCAAAAAATAGAAAAGCACTGCTACTACCAATAACTTCTTACTTTTATTATTGAATGGTAATTTTTTGAATATACTTTTCATGTGTAGTATTGTTTTGAAGAGTTATAAAATACAAACCTGATGCTGCTTCTGTTAATTCTATTTGTTTGTTAGTACCACTGTTTTTACAATTATATCTTACTGCTCTACCACTCAAATCTGTAATGCTGATTTGATAATTCTCATTAGGTAGCACTACTGTAAAGTTACCTGTGTTAGGATTGGGATATATTTGTAGCTTAGTATTGCTAAAGCGTACATTGTTCAATTTAATTTGATTTTTAGGTTTATATTTTCGCTGATTGCTGATGTTAGCACCTGCAGGAGCATTGCAATCGTCTGTAAAATCAATACCTGCATGATTTAACAAACACCATAATGCACGGGCTATATATACCCCATATCCTTCGTAATAAGGACAACTATTGGCTAATGTTAAAATTGAAGCAGAATCAATACTACTTAAACTTTGAGCTGAGGAATCAATTCCTAAAAAATCACTTGATTTAAATTTGCGAATCCAATCCATCAAATTCATATAATTTTGTTCGATATGATTTTGTGGCGAAAATGTGCTAATTAAATTTTGCAAATTAGTAGTATTCGAATCAGTGAGTACACTCATAATACTATCTATCAGCCTATAATTACTATTAAGCGATTGATTATAAAAATCATCAATCATAGGGTCTCTCCCTAAAATACTATCCGCATGATTACGGATATAGTGATACAAATCATATTTAGCAATATAATCAGTCTCTATTGGGTAAGGGCTATCAGCAGCAGCTTGTCCTACAATTATCTCGTTTAACCCTTGCCAATCAATAACATTGGTGGTTGTATCCGCTGATAATAATGTATCTGTTTTCAACATCTGCCTATAAGCGCTTAATTCATCATTTGAATAATCGGGTAATGGATTAGGTACAGTAGGAAAATTAAAAGGATAGTTAGTAGAACAATTACTTGAAAAACCACTTGAATTTGTAATTAGAGAAAAACCAGAGACATAATGGTTAAGTGCATTAAAATTTACATTAGCTCCACTTGAATAGGTAGGGTCAGTGGTACTAGTAGTGGCTACAAACATACGACTAGAAGGAGTTGGACTAGAAATATTACAAAATGTCATATAAGGAACTGCAGCATTATAACTACCAACTGAATTATTCCAAGTAGTGCCTTGCCATGAATTATTGGCAGCCGAAGAAGTTGAACCTTGCTGCCCTATTATGCCTACATTATCTAATACAAATCCAAAATAAGAGTTTTGAAACAATGTATTGTTTCTAAAAATGGAAAAATTGCAGTTGCCTGAAAACTGAATCCCTCTAGCAACATTAGCTACATTATTACAACTTACAGTTGTGTAGGGTGTTGAATTAACTTTAATTCCATATTCTTTTGATAATGCGTTACAAGGAGTGGCAGTGGCATTAGGGTTTTGATTTACTATATTTGAATTTGAACTCCCAGCTCTAAAAATTGCATTCTTACCAATATAATTTTGAGAATGATTGCTTACAATATAAATAGGAATAGGACAAGCTAATTGAATTTTCGGTGGATAGTTTGCATCAAAATTTATCCCATATTGGTCAGCATTTGATATAGTATTATTTGCAAAAGCAGTTGCTGCATTTCTTAAATATATTGTATTTTGATATAAATAGAATAGTTTTCCTCCAGTTGCTGTAGAATTATTATTAAAGTTGGAAATATTGATTCCTCTAAATGAATTATTAATAAAATTATACGAAATAGTTATTGGATTAAAAGGTTGCAATCCGCTAATCGGTGAATATGGAGTTGGTGGAGTTGGTTGGGTAGTCATTTGAGTTTGTAGTAAGTTAGAAAGATAAATAGCAGTATTAGTGTATTCACTTCCACTTGCTGGATTGCTTGTACATACACTACAAAATTTATCAATTGTATTATAATTAATATTAACCTCTCCATCAACGAAGGTACCTAATCCCATTGCAGGTGACCCAAAGCAGCTAAACAATCCATTACCTGGAATTGGTCTTGTATTCATAGTAATAGGTGATTCAATATTGTAAAATTTATTAGATAAAATAGAATATTTTAAAAATTGTCCTGTTTCAATGAATAGCCCTTGGTATCCATAATGTTGAGAGTTACTAGCAATTGAAAATTGAGGCGCCGCTGTTGATGATAAACTTTGATTGCTTTTAAAAGTAGAATATCGAACATCAACATCCATGTACATATCACAAACTAAACTTCTAACACAATTATAAAATCGATTGCCATAATAATATTTGTAATCATCAGATGAAGTAATATAAGAAGAGCCTAAAATTAAACTACCCTGCCCATCCAAAGTATAATTACGTAAAAAGATTCCAGTGCCTCCATATTGATAAGATAATGAAGAAGGCATACTGCCTTGATAAATCATATTTTGAAAAACATTATCATAACAACGTAAATTAGATTCATTACTATTTATTTGATTATAATTATTTCTTGGAAATTCAACTCCATTTGATTGTTGTTTTGCTAATATCCCAAAACAAAGATTGTCAAAAACATTTGCAGATGTAGATAATGGGAGTGAACTTGTAGGAGATAAACCAACTATTAATGGATAAACTGTTTCAGTATAGGTTGAAAGTATTTTTGGGACATTTGAACATAAATTAATATTTGTAATACATGTAGCACCTACATTATCAACTAAAATGCCTGCTTTAGGTTTATCATTTTGGTAAGGTTGGTGTAGTGAAGTACTAACAATTACATTTGGATTAAAGGAATATTCAGGGGTTAAGCAATAAAAAGTAGAAATTGGTTCATTTTTCATAAAATTAGTTAATTGGGTATAACTAGAACATTTATATGACCCAATTGCACTTGTAGTGGCATGAGTAAAAATATTTCTAAAAGTAAATAATGAACCTATGATACTTATAGGAATATTTTGCTGCAATTTCATATTGCTTAATGATACACCTACATAATTATTATTAAGTACAGACCCATCAATAGTTAATATTTTTTGATTTCCATTATAACCAATTACATTATACGATGAAGTATTATTATAGTCAATACTAACTGCACTTATTGCATCTTCAATTATGCTATTATTCTTAATTATTAATTGCCCACCTGGCTCAACTACAATTCCATTCCACATATCAGTACAATTATAAAGATGCGAATTATCTATAACCAGGCATTGACCATTAGGTATTTTTAAAGTAACTCCTTTATCTAATGCTAATGATATATTCTGAAAAATTACTGTCCCAAGAATTGAAACAACATATGGGTTTTGACCAATGTTAGGTACACCATAAACTCCAACACCACTATTTAATTGTGCCGTTTTTATAATTCCACCTTGACCAATTAAAGTCACCTCACTTTGACAAAGAAATTGAAAAGAGGAACCATTCTGTATTTGTGTAAAACCTTTATTTGAAAATAAAAGTAATTGACTAGCAAAAATGGCAGAAATAAAAGTTAATTTACTTCTATTGGTCAATTTTGACGTTTTAAGAATTAGTAATTTTAAGTTCATGTTTAATTTTGATTTAAAGTTATCAATTTAGGTTCATTTTAATTCGAGTATTAACAAAACTAAATAATTATATGAGATATAAAAAAAATACAATAACAATAAATCGTTTATTTTATAAATTCATTTCTAAAAATAACAAAAAATAATCTATTCAATAATTATTCAAATTATTCGTAGCTAAATATTTTCGATAAATTGGCAGCCAGTTTATTGGCTAATGAAGTTGAATTATCGGAAATGGTTTTTACATTTAAATTAGATGAATTTGTAACATCAATACCATCCAGTAATTTACCATAATCAATAGTAAGATGAATATATTGGTTAAGATTAGCCGTTACAGAAAAATTTTGCTCAGGCATTGTAATACTCGTATAATGATTATTTTTTCCAATTTTATAATCGAATGATTGCATTTGATTGATGTTTCCATTCATTGAAATCGAAGTATCAATTTTGCCACTTAGGTGAGCAAATACATATCCATCATTAGTTGTAAAAGTACTACCAAACCACATTTCTGAATGATTTAAAATAGAATTGGATGTTGGCAATACCTGATTTTCAGTAGCATCAAAACCAATATTAAATTTCACCGTTTTATAATTACCTACAGGTACTGAGCCTATTACTATTTCTTCGGCATCTAAAGTTTTTAAAATTTTTGAATTCTCAATTTCAATTTCTGTTCCATCTAATTTTACCACTTTAATATGCGATAAATAAATTTGAGCCAAGCTTAATGATAATTTTCTGCCATCATTATTGGTATAAACCGAATCATAAGCTTCTATTTCTGATGTATCAATATTAGAGTGAATGTGCAACACTAATGTGCCTTTCGGAACTTCAGTAGTAGGATTTGTTTTGTCTTTTTTACATGATGCTATGATTAATGTGATGGCAAATATGCCTATCCATTTTATGGTTTTGTTTATTTTATTTGATGTCATTTTATTTTTATTTAATAGGTATAACTAATGGAAGTATTAATACTATTTTTCAACGGAGATTGAATTCCATTGTAATAATAAAAAAGCTGAAAGCCATATTCAGCGCTTATTTTAAAGTGTGATAATGTTTTGTTTTTACTGATAAAACTTGAGCCAATATAAATCTGCATAAATCTACCACCATAATTTTTTGCATTAGCCATGGGTTCATTAAATTCATAAAGTGTAGCATCATATCCATTTATTTTTCCAATATAATTTGCTTCAAAATGTATGGATGAACTAATACAATTTAACCATGAATAGGCTCCCCATAAATGAATTACAGATTCATTTCCTAAATGATAATGAATTGAGTTGTGATAGAATCTGATAGAATTATTCCATTGCATCCCCGATGCCCATTTGTTTTTTCGAATGCTATAACTTAGTCCTGGCAAAATATCAAAAGTGCCTGAATCCATTTGCATCATGTATGGCAATCTGCTTGATGTGTAACTCATATCATTTTTATTTCCTTTTTGATTTATACTGCCTGTTGGTAAATTCAAGCCGCCAATTAATATGATTTGATGCAAATCGTTTTTATACAATCCATACAGGGCAAATAATTGAATATCTAAAAAGCCATTATTCATCATCATTTCATTATGATTGGTTGAATGATGCATGTTCATCATTGTTGAATTGGCAGTTGGAAGCATTTGCATATTCATCGTATTAATACGATAATTAATCATACTCATTACAGTTAGTTTATTATTGATGCCATACATTGCCATCAGCATGTGCATTTGCATATTCATTTTATTGGATAGCATTAAATAATTATTGTACACTTCATTTTCAACAATTGCCTTATTGCCATTTATCAAACCCTTTGTATTCATATTCATTACAGAATAAGAAATCATCCATTTATTTTTTTTATGCAAATGGCTAAGCATAACCGATGATGGCGTTAAATTAGTTTTGCAACAGCACCCATTATTGCATACAATTGTTGAATCGCAAGAAGCCTTTGATTCCATGTTTTGAAATAATAATAGCACTGCCACAATTATTTTTATAAATAGTTGTCGCATTTCAATTTAGTTAAATTAAAAAATTATTCATCTGCACAAATGCAGTGAATAAGATAGTTTCAGTAAAAAAAAGAATGTACTAAAGTTGAGGTGGACGAAAAAATGAAAGAGAAAAACTAGAGAAGTAATGATTAATAAATGTGGATTTGAATTCAAAAAAAGTTTTTGAAATAAAACTTTTTAATTGAAAATGATGTTGAATAAAAAGGTCTTCAAATTTTTCTTTTGAATTAGATGAATTAGGCTTGCTGCTATTTTCATCTTCTTTCATTTGCTTTTTTAAATGACAACATCCTTGGCAATCATTATTTTCAATATTGCGTTTTACACAAATATTTTTAGCAATATAATTTCTATTTACATTGAAATTAACCACAATAAAAAACTTAGTAAAACTTTGCGACAATACCGCAATAGAAAGCAATATGATGAAAATGTTTTTCAAATGATGATTACAAAAGTAAACTATAATTTGATTTCAATTTCGTGATTATTGTCATACGCTTCTTTAGAAAATACCATTCTTCTCTTTGGGGAAGATTAAGATGAGGTCATTAATAAACATTTTCTGAAGAAGTCTATTTCAAAAAGAATAATCCACAAATAAATATAGCAGCAATTACACAAATCAAATCCACCAAAAGCATGGTAGATAAAGTATATCGAGTATCTTTTATTTTTATTGAACCAAAATAAACCGCAATTACATAAAAGGTAGTTTCGGCTGAGCATTGAAACACACAAGCCAATCTGCCAGTAAAGGAATCAGCACCATAAGTACGCATAGCATCCAACATAAATCCACGAGCACCACCCGAACTAAATGGGCGCAATAACCCAACTGGTAATGCATCAACAATTGATTTATTGATATGAAAACTTAAAAATAATTTTGAAATTAGGTTTGATAAAATTTCAAATACGCCACTATTTCTGAATATGGAAATAGCCACCAACATACCTATAATGTAAGGAAAAATAGTAACGCCTGTTTTTGCGCCATTCGCTGCACCATTCACAAATGAA
>JBEANU010000382.1:0-3096 GCA_041165265.1 Bacteroidota bacterium
CAGTATATTGAGGAATCATTAAACCACAGTTTAAGCCTGGTTTATCAACCAAAAACACAGGCAAATTTCTTGCGCCGCTAAGCATTTGATAAGTTCTACGTTCAGAAATATTTGCTAATTCGGCCACAGCAATAGCCAAATAGTCAAGGTTAATGGCTAATGGCTGACCATGAAAATTTCCGCCAGAAATTATTCTATCATTGGCTGGATCAACAATTGGATTATCAGTTACCGAATTAATTTCGGTTTCAACCACATTTGTAATATGAGCCACTGCATCTTTGCTTGCACCATGCACTTGCGGCACACATCGAAAACTGTAAGGGTCTTGCACATGCTGTTTTTCTTGTGCAATTATTTCGCTATCTTTTAAAAATTCGTTGATGTTTAATGCTGTTTTTATTTGCCCTGCATGTGGTCGGATATTGTGAATAGTGTCAGTAAATGGTTCTAATTTAGCATCAAATCCTTCAACTGAAATAGCTGCAATTAAATCGGATAAATAAATTAATCGATGTGCTTTCATTAAGCACCAAACCGCATGGCTACTCATAAATTGAGTGCCATTTAATAATGCCAAACCTTCTTTTGATTTTAATACTATTGGTTTTTGGTTGATGGCTTTTAATGCATCAACAGCTTTCATTCTTTTGCCTTTTAGAAAGCAATCACCAATGCCCATCATAGTCATAGCCATGTGTGCCAATGGCGCTAAATCGCCCGAAGCGCCCAACGAACCTTGTTTGTAAATCAGTGGCAACATATCTTCATTATACATATCAATCAGCAATTGAACTGCTTCTATTGTAATGCCGCTATAACCATAACTCAACGATTGAATTTTTAATAACAACAATATTTTTACAATATGCAATGGAAGTTCATCACCGATCCCGCAAGCAGTTGAAACAACCAGCTTGTATTGCAAATCTTCTAATTCATTTTCATTAATACGAACATTACACAACGACCCAAAACCTGTATTGATACCATAATACAAGCGATTGTTATCAGCTAATTTATTTTCTAAAAAGCTGCGGCAATGTTGAATTTGTTGAATAGTTTTTTCAGATAAAGCAATTTTTGTATCCGATAAAACAAGTTGTTGAAGTTGAGCAATACTTAATTTTTCGTTGCTGATATGATGCATGAAATGAATGATTAATTTTTATATTTTTTTGAAATAAATATTTCGTAAGCAGTTATAAATTGATGAATATTTGTTGATTGATTGAATTCCTTTAAAAAAGATTGTTCTTTTATAAACTCTCTTCTTTTCATTTTTATTTGCGCCCAATTTAACCCTAACACAGTAATCATTTCTTTGACTTGTTTTTTTTGAAGTGACTTCAACGTGTCATTTGGAATGAAAATATGCTCTGTTTCATCATAATCTAAAAACTTTAATGGGTCATATTTTTCTGTGTCAGGCTTAAGAACCTTTTTTATTCCTAATTTTGGTTCTTGTATGCGCTTAACCTTTGTGTTTATGGAATCGTAAACCGCAAATAAATTTTCCCAATTCCATCCTTTTGTTTTTTTAATTTTTGAATCAAAATGTTCTATTTCAAATGATGATTCAGGTTTATTACCAGTAAACTTTCCTTTCACAAATAACTTTTTCAATGCGGCAACTTCTTTTTCTTCTACTAACCTAAATTCAGTGTAAGCACATAAGCCATTTTGCACAACAATTAAATTAATTAGAACATCAAGGTAAAATTTGTTATTGGATGAATCATAACTTTTTACCTCCTTATTTACTTCTAATTGCTTTACCCAGTGAAAATATTCAGTTGCTAATTTTTCAGATTTATTAATTTTTTTCATCCCAACCTAATTTTTTTGCTTTAACTAAATACTCATCAATTTTCTTTTTATAAACTCCATTTTGAGCTTTGGTAACACTACTTTTTAATTTACTTAATTCTCTTTTTAATTCTGCTAATTCCATCAATGCTTCATTTCTAAATTCGCTATTTCCTTCCTCTTCCAGCTCAAACACTTTCATTAAAATTGAATCCCACCTTAAATATTTAGGATAGAAATTAAAATTATCTATATGTCTTTCGCCTTCATAATTTTTATCAACAAAAACAAACTCATTATTCTTATCAAATTTTAATTCAATAATTTCCCAAGGGTCGAAGGAAGATGCTATGATAGGGGAATGTGTAGCAAAAAAGAATTGACAATCTTCTGTCAAGCCAATGTAATAATCAGCAATAATTTTTTGAATATCAGGATATAAAGATTTTTCAGGTTCATCAATTAGTATTACTGCATCTTTAGGTTTTAATTCGTAAAGAGGTGTTGCAATAGAATATACTTGTTTAGTCCCTGTACTCCAAAAATTCCGATGAACATCTTTGCCTTCTATAGTTTGTAATAAAATATTACCGATATTCAATATCGTGTAGTAATCTAAATCACGTCTAACTTTTAATCCAAATTTTTTTAAAATAGGGTCAAGACATTCATCTGCCAAAAGCTCTAATGGGTTTGGATTTTCGGAAATCCATTTTGAATAATCAGCATTAATTTTTATTATTTCTTTTGGATTATGGTTTTTATTCGAGGTAAAGGCAGTCATTTTTAGCCCCCATTCAGAAAGTTTGGCTTGATATTCTTTTATATCTTTTAAAACCAAATCCCAGGTTTTTGATGCATCATCAAAAGCAAAATCAACTACAGATTCAGGAGCAAGTTGTGCTAGAGATTTTTCCTTGTTTGTAATATCTTTGCCGACTGCTTCTTCCAATTCTTTATTTGCATCAACTGGATTGTTATCAAAAACTAATTCAGCAGGAAAATTTATTAAATAAGGTTTTAACTTTAAAAGATAATTGTCTCTTACTTCAATTAGTTTTTTATGATCAAGTACTGCATTTCTATTTATTGAATCAGAAATCAAAAATCCTCCATCTTCATTAGTTTTTCTTGTGAAACTATAATTATTGAAATGCAATTTCATTGAAACCGAGTCGACATTAAATCCGTTCATTTTAATATTTTTTCCAATTGAAGAATTCATTGTAATAAAATATTTCAATAATCTCAGTATAGTAGTTTTTCCAGTTCCACTCTGCCCAATAA